>UQPL01000006.1:0-24008 GCA_900542895.1 uncultured Collinsella sp.
ACACCGGTCAGCGAATCGCCCGCATCACCCGATGACCGCAACTTCGCCGAATTCACCATCTAACCTGCCAAAAAGGGACAGGTTTATTTTGGTAGGTTTTATCTGGGCGAACGTTGAAGCAGTAATGCAGCAAGCCACTGCTCGCCACGTTGAGAGATTCGCTTTTGAAAGGAGGCCTCGTGAACGCCTTTGACCGCTACGCCCCGTTTATCCAAGACTTCATCTACTCCCACGATTGGGAGAGCCTGCGCTCCATTCAGGTTGCGGCGGCAGATGCCATCTTTAATACGCAGGACAATGTGCTCCTGACGGCATCCACGGCTTCCGGCAAAACCGAGGCAGCCTTCTTTCCCATCCTGACCGAGTTTTGGGAGAATCCGCCCGCAAGCGTGGGCGCCCTCTACGTCGGCCCCCTCAAGGCGCTCATCAACGACCAATTCGTCCGCCTCAACGACCTATGCGAAGAAGCCGATATCCCCGTCTGGCACTGGCATGGCGATGTCTCGCAGTCGCACAAGGCTAAGCTCATCAAAAAACCGAGCGGTATCTTGCAGATTACGCCCGAGTCGCTCGAGGCGCTCCTGATCCATAAGCACATGGCGATCCCGCGCATGTTTTGCGACCTGCGCTACGTCGTCATCGACGAGGTTCATTCTCTCATGCGCGGCGACCGCGGCGGGCAGACGCTCTGTCTTATCGAGCGCCTCTCGCGCATGGCAGGCGTGCAGCCCCGCCGCATTGGCCTTTCGGCCACCATCGGCGACCCCGAGCGCACGGGTGCCTTTCTCTCGCAGGGAACGGGACGCGACTGCGTTATCCCCCGATTTGAGGAACCGCGTCGCGTGTGGCGCATCTCCATGGAGCACTTCTACAACTCGGGTCCCCAGGCACAGCAGCGGGGATTCGAGAGCACGGGTCCTCAAGAGGCCGAAGTGCTTGCGTGCGAGCGCATCGAGGCGGCGGCATCCGCGGCACTGCCCGCCGGCGCCCAAGACATGCGTCACAGCGGACAGCTCACACAAGAAGAACGCCGTCAACGTCGCGAGCAGGCGCGGGGCAAGGCCGCTCCCAAAGACCGTCGCACTTCCTCGGCCCCCGAGGGCGAAGTCGACATCCCGCAGGCAACAGAACAGGCACTGCTCAACCCCACCGACACCGCACCCGACAACGCCGACCCCGGCATGGGCTACATCTTTGAACACACCCGCGGCCGCAAGTGCCTGGTCTTCGCCAACTCGCGCGAGGAGGCAGAGGCCGTGTGCTCCATGTTGCGGAGCTACTGTGAAAACCGGCACGAGCCAGACCGCTTCCTTATCCATCACGGCAACCTCTCGGCATCGCTGCGCGAGACCGCTGAGGAACTGATGCGCGACGAGGAGCAGGCGCAGACTACCGTCACCACCTCCACGCTGGAGCTCGGTATTGATATCGGTCGTCTGGAGCGTGCGTTTCAGATCGACGCGCCGTTTACCGTCAGCTCCTTTTTGCAGCGCATGGGGCGCACGGGCCGCCGCGATCTTCCGCCCGAGATGTGGTTTGTCATGCGCGAGGAAGAGCCCGAGCCGCGCACGATGATGCCCGAGACCATTCCGTGGAAGCTCCTGCAGGGAATCGCGCTCGTACAACTCTATCGCGAGGAAAAGTGGGTCGAGCCGCCCGAGCTCGATCGACTCCCCTACAGCCTGCTCTACCACCAGACTATGTCGACGCTTGCCAGTACCGGCGAACTCACGCCGGCAGAGCTTGCCCAGCGCGTGCTCACGCTCAGCTATTTCCATCGCATCTCGGCCGATGACTATCGCGTACTGCTGCGTCACCTCATTAAGATCGACCATATCCAAGTCACCGAGGGCGGTGGGCTCATCGTGGGTCTCGCGGGTGAGCGCATCATTAACAACTTTAAGTTCTACGCCGTATTCCAGGAAAACGAGGAGTTCACCGTTCGCAGCGAGTCGGCCGAGCTGGGCACAATCGTCAATCCCCCACCGCCTGGCGAGCGCATCGCCATCGCCGGACACTGCTGGATTGTCGAGGAAGTGGACTGGAAGCGCCATACCGTCTTTGCCACGCAGGTCAAAGGTCGCGTGCCGGCATACTTTGGCGACTGCCCCGGCGACATCAATACACACGTACTCGAGCGCATGCGCAAGGCGCTCAACGAGCACGCGGCATATCCGTACCTTATGGGTAACGCGCGGGCCCGCTTGGCGCAGGCTCGCCATACGGCCGAGATTTCGGGCGCGGGGACCAAGCCACTCATCAACCTGGGTGGCGACACCTGGGTGCTCTTCCCCTGGCTGGGCAGCTACGCCTTTTTGGCGCTCGAGCGCATGCTCAAGATTAAATGTGCCGCGGAGCTGGGCCTTCGCGGACTTGACCCATCGCGCCCGTACTTTATGCAGTTTAAGATGAAGGCCGACGAAGAGACGTTCTTTGAGGTGCTAGCCGCCGAGGCCGAGAAGGACTTCGATCCCATCGAGCTCGTCTATCCCGGCGAGGTGCCTTATTTTGACCGCTACGACGAGTTTGTTCCCGAAGAGCTCGTGCGCAAGGGTTTTGCCGAAGGCGTGCTCGACATAAAGGGCATGAAGCAGCGCGTTCTCGGCTGGCGCGACCACGCCTAAGACCAGTCTTTTTGGGACGGGGAGATTTACTTGTCGTGAAGGACGGTGCCGAGGAAGTCAGCGTCGAAGGGCACGGCTTCGGCAAAAGCGTAGTCGCCGTCGCTGGCGATGAGCAGGTAGTTCTCCTCGCCGCCGAACTCCGCATCGCCGCATGGGACCACCCAAACGTGGTCGAATACCTCGAGCGCCGTGGCGGCGCAGTCGCGCAGGAACGTCACGTCGCTCCCCTCGTTTGCGCTCACAATATTGGCAACGTAGATGCCACCCGAGTTCAAGCTACCCCGCGCCAGACGCAGCGCCTCAACGGTTGCCAGCTCGCGCACGGGCTCGGCACCACCAAAGCAATCGCTCACGATCACGTCGTAGCGACGATGCCCCACGCTCGTCACGCCCAGATACGAGTGAGCCTCGGCAGTGATTACCCGCAGGCGATCGCCAACCGTACGCTCCAGCTCGTCTAGGTAGAACCAGCGGCGCGCCAGGCGCGTAATCTCTCCGTCATACTCGATGACGTCCATGCGCAAGCCCTCGTGCGACATCAGCGCAAACTTGGGATAGGCAAACCCGCCGCCGCCCAGCATAAGCATGCGGTCGATACCGTGACCATAAGCATCACGCATTGTATCCTCGGCCTCGAACGCATCGTCAAACGCACGATAGTACGCAAAGACGGGCTCCGCCCAGCGGTCGCCAACGTAGCTCGCACTTTGGTAGACGCCGCCTTGCACCAACACGCGAACCTCATCGCCGCGCTCATCGTGCACGCGTTTCACACGCGCCAACCCATTGCGGGTTCGCGCAACCTGCAGACAGGCAGCACGAACAGCGACAGCGGCCGCACCAAGCGCTGCGGCTCCCAGGGCAACGCCGGCAACGACGCCAGCAGAAACACTCGGCTTGTTCATCTAGAGCTCCTTTTGCAGATAAAGGCCATGGTCGTAAAAACCCAAATGGCGATAGTACTCGCGTGTGCCAATCGCGCTAATCACGTTGATGCGTGCATAACCCGCATCCCGGGCGATCTCGCACGCATGCTCTACGAGCAAACGCCCCAACCCGTGATGCTGCGCCGCCTGGCCTTGATCCCCCACGCGCGCCGCCATGCCATACACGTGCACCTCGCGAATCATCGCCTCCTCCGGCGTCGTCGGCAGCTCATCCGCGTGCGTGGCAACAAACGAACGGTCGGGCAGCGACAGGCGCAAAAAGCCGGCGATCTTGCCTTCGGGAGTCACCCACTGCAAAAAGCGCTCGTAAGTCACCGGCGTCTCGTACGCCACTTCCTCATCAAGAGAAAGCTCATCCAAGTCGGCACCCGCGGTACTGATCTCGCGATAGCGAATCTCACGCACCGTCGCACCGTCGCCCCGAGCAGCCAGGCGGTTCTCAACGAGCTGACGCAGGTTAGGTTTCTTGTTGCCCACCATAATGTCGTCAGAACTAAAGTCGCGGATCATGCGACTGATGCGGCAGAACGCCGGCGTCACCACGATGTCATCGGCCAGTACATCGAGCAGCTCTTCCTCGGTATAGGGGCGCCACTCGCCGCGCTCGTAGCAGCCCACCAGGCGCGAGCCCTCGATGAGCGCACACGGGTAGACCTTGACCTCGTCGGGCATAAAGGCCCCCTCGGTCATAAAGCACTCGTAGTCGCGCTTGTCCCCCTCGGGCGTGGCGCCCAGCAAGTTGAGCATAAAATGCGCGTGGATCTTAAAGCCAAACAGGCGTGCAAGCGAAAACGCACACTCAATCTGAGCGACCGTAATGCGACGCTCGTTAATGTCGAGCAGATGCTGGTCAAGGCTCTGGATGCCCATCTGGATCTTGGTGCAGCCCAGGCGGCGGATAAGCGTGAGGGCCTGCGGCGTTACGGCATCGGGGCGCGTCTCGATAACGAGCCCCACCACGCGATGCTTCGCCGTCTCGTTGATGTGCTGCTGACGTTCAAGCTCCTCCATCGTAGCTGTCTGCCACTCGGCAACCTCGCCCCACGGCGTGCCGGGGCCGTACAGACGACGCGCCGCACGGTTATAGCCGCCCACGGCAGTATCCACACGCCCCTGCTCGTCGGCAACGCCGGCAGCAAGCTCGACCTCGTCGGTCGCAATACCGGCAGCCCGATAGCGCTCGCGGCGCTCCGCCACCACCGGCGGCAGCGCATCGGCGGGAGCGTCATCGAGCAGGCGCCCCGCCTCGGCACGGCTGATGCCCGGACGCGCCAACATGGGGTTTGCCGCCACGCCGGCGACGGCATCGTCATTGAGCGCACGGAAAAGCTCCGACATAAACCACGTTTGATACCCTTGCGGATAGTCGCTCCAGGTACCGCCGAGCACAATGAGCTCGATCTTATCGGTCGCATGCCCCATTTGCGAAAGCGCCGTCAAACGGGCACTCACCTGCAGATACGGGTCGAAGCAGTTTTGCTCCGCACGGGCGCATGCCGGCTCGGCATGCAGATAGCTTTTAGGCATGCGCAGATCGTTGGGGCAAAACAGGCAATCGCCCGAGCACGGCCACGGCTTGGTGATAACGGTAATGGTCGCCACGCCCGAAGCCGTGCGACGAGGCTTCATGCGAAGCACCTGCAGCAGCTGACGCTCCAGCTCGGAATTGACATTCCATGCCGCCCAACGCGCCGGTTCCTCGCGCTTCACCCGCTGGTAAAACGGCAGCAGGCGACGCTTGGCCAAATCGCGCTTATCGGCGCCCTCGCGGCGCGTCTCAGCATGTATCAGTTTGACGAGCGCTTTGTCGTCCACGGTCTCGCCGCGACGCAGAGCCTCGAGTATGTTCAAGATAATCTGTTCCATGCCCCCATTGTAAAGGCAAAGGCGCCGAAGCCGATCTCGGCTTCGGCGCCTTCATCAAACAGCGCATCTAAGCATCTATGTTTGCGGACTTAGCCCGCCGTCGTCACTCCGGATCAAACGACATGTCGCCCGAACCGACCTTAAAACGATACGTGGCAGACTTATCACCGTTGTCGAATTCATGATTCAATATGGTCTCGCCGTCGTAGCCAAGCGGAAGGAAATCGCTCTCGAAGTCACCGCTGCCCACAGTTAGGCTCGCCTTAAAGCCCGTCGAGTTCGGAACCGCTATCTCCACGTCGCCCGAGCCCACACTCACGTCCATCGACTTCGCGGGGGCCTGATAGAGCTCGAACGTCACATCGCCCGAACCGACCTCGGCATTCAGGGTATCGGTCACGGTGCCAGTAAACTCAACATCTCCCGAGTCCAAAGTCAGGTTGAGGTCATGGCACGCAATGCCCGCGACCGTCAGATCACCCGATCCTACATTCGCTGTGATGCCCACCATGTTATCGGCAACATCGCGCGGCAGTTCGACGGTAACCGTGCGGTCAATGGCGCGCTCGTCATCGCAATCGAACTGGCGAATCTTGAGCGTAGAACCCTTGATTTCGGCCAGGTTCTGGGTTGCCGCATCGAAGGCAACGGTCCCCGTTGCCACGCGACCGCTTTCAATTACGCGCACCGGCCCGCCGGAGACGTGTTTGACCTCGACCGTGCCCGACGTCACATCCAGGTCAAGCGATGTGAACGCGTCGGCATCAAACGTTTCGCTCGAAAGTTGCTGAGGCCGAGCGGAATAGCTGCCGTCGTCCAAGAGATTGTCCTCGTCAACCGCATCGTCCATACCAGACAAGCCGGATACGACATCGTCGAGATCCCACGGGCCATCAAAATGAATCAAAGTCCATGAAATGCCAAAAACAAGCCCGATAATGAGCACAAACGCTCCGATGCCAATGCCCAGGCGTAGCTTGGATTCATGCGAGAGCTTCATCATTCGTCACCCTCTTTGGCACACGGCTCAGCGGTGGCTGCGGTAGCCACGTCAGCATCAGGTTCCGCAGAAGTATCCTTCCCCTGGGCCTTGACCGCCACCGGCGCCGGACCAACCTGGATATCCCCGCGCGCCCAATCGCCATCGAGCGCACGCGCCACCCAGTGATAGATGGGAATCGTAAAGAAGATCAGTGCGGGAAAAGGGCTGGCACCAACCAGGAACATCAGCAAAAAGAACAGCAGCCAGCACACGGCCCAATACGGGAACGACTGGAAGGGGCCCTTCACCGGAGTCGAGCCAACTGCGTGGCCACTCGTCGCCTGCGCCGTAGCAGCGTTGGCGGCCTGTGCACTCCAGCTTGCCGCCTGTGCCGCCTTAGCCGCGGCATCACTCGCCTGCGTTGCCGCTTCGGTGGCGCGCACCGCCGCCTCATGGGTGCGAGCGCGCTCTGCCGCCTCGGCCTCGCGCTGGCGGGCGCGGTCCTCGTTCTCAAACTCGATATCGTCCTCGATCTCGTCGCTCGGATTGAGCAGCTCGTCCAGACTCACGCCATAAAGCTTGGCGAGCGAGATCAGGTTCTCGGTATCGGGCGAGCTCTCCGCGCGCTCCCATTTGCTGACCGCCTGGCGCGACAGCCCCAGCTTTCGCGCCAGCCCTTCTTGGCTAAAGCCTTTGCTGCGGCGAAGGTCGGCGAGCCGCTGCGCAGTTTCTACATTCATGGTTCCTCCTATGCTTTTGCCAGCCGTGCCGCCGGACCGCTTTTGTTCTTAAGGCGCCTTGCACAGTTAAAATCTATCCGCCACCGCCAAAAACATGCCACCTATTTTAGTGGGATTTTTGACAACCGGCGGTTGCGGGCGCGCATGAGCTGCGAAAATGTGTCCAAACCAAGCAATGACCCGCAGCCCGGTTGTCCCCGTTGCGGCGTTAACGGTAGTATGGTCGTACCGTTTATTCCGCACCGCCAACGGAGGGAGTCCCGCGCCGTGAACCGCGATTTCGCCTCATCGCTCATCCAGCTCAACAACACGTTCTATCGCGAGCACTCCGCCTCCTTCTCCGATACGCGCCAGGCCCCGTGGCCGGGCTGGGTCCGCACCATGGACATCGCACTCGAACAGCTCAACGTCGCCACCATCGAGCATCCCGTCCGCGTCTTCGATCTTGCCTGCGGCAATATGCGATTCGAGAACTTTGCCGCCGGCGGCGCACTTGCCGCCAAGGGCGTCGACGGCGCAAACCCCTCGGCAGATGCCAGCTGCCCGTTTGAGTTCTATGGTGTCGACTCGTGTCAAGATTTGGCTATCGATGCACATGGCCACGCCCTGCGCATTCCCAACCTGCACTTCCAGGAACTCGATGTGCTCGACGCCCTCATGAAGCTCAACCCCGCCGAGACGCCCGATGTGCTTTTCGACGCCCCGCTCGCCGACATCTCGGTCTGCTTTGGCTTTATGCACCACGTGCCATCGTGCGAGTACCGCGTACGCGTGCTCGACGCCCTGGTGCGCCAGACGCGCCCAGGCGGCATCATCGCCATCAGCTTTTGGGAGTTTATGAACGACGAGCGCATGGCGCGCAAGGCTGTTCGCGCCGAGGCCCGCGCCGAGCTCACCCCGCCGTTTGAGGGTTACGCTTCCGCGCAGTTTGAAGCCGGCGACCACCTCATTGGCTGGCAAAACGACCGCCACGCCTACCGCTATTGTCATCACTTTGACGATCAGCAGATCACCGACCTGGTGCGCGGCGTCCGTACGTTCTACAAGAGCGGCGAGGTCCCCGTGCGCGAGCTTGAGCGCTTCCATGCTGACGGTCGCAGCGGCGATCTCAACCGCTATGTGATTCTCAAGCGCCTGTAGGCACCGACGACTCGCCGTCAAGCCGCACCGCGTCTTTCGGGCAAACTATGCCCACCCCTTTTTCAACCCATTGACGAAACGCACAGCTATGCGTTCCATAATTTTGACCAAGGAGCCTCATGGGAGCCGTCCACGTTCGCACGCCTAAGAACTTTGTGCTCGAGGAGCGCTTGGAACGCTACGCCAATGCGATTGAGACGAACCCCGAGGCATATGCCGGAGATTGGCGCAAGGTTTGCGCGCCGGCTGGCGGCAAGCCCTTTGAACACCTTCACCTGGACCTTGGCTGCGGCAAGGGAACGTACCTTGTAGAGCGCGCAGCCCACGAGCCAAACACCCTCTTTATCGGTATGGACCAGGAGCCCATCTGCATTGCCTATGCCGCGCAGAAAATCTGCGAGCAGGAGTTGCCCAACGCACTCGTCCTGCCCCGAGGCGCCGCATCGCTGCCGCAGCTATTCGCCGCAGGCGAGCTGGATGCCATCACCATCAACTTTCCCACGCCGCAGCCCAAGGCCAAGTACGCCAAAAAACGACTCGTCCATGTCGACCATCTGATGCTCTACCGCCCGCTCTTTGCAGCCGGCACCACCGTCACGCTGCGCACCGACAGCAAGCCATTGCGCGACTACGCCCTGGGGCAGTTTGCCGCGGCAGGCTACGACACGCTTTGGGTAAGTGACGACGTACGCCGCGACCATCCCGAGCACCCCGAGACCGAATATGAATGCCGCACGCGCGAGATGGGTGCCGCCGTCTATGGCATTTGCGCCACACCCGGCGCAAAGCCAACCGACGAACAGCTCACAGCGGGCCGCGTGCAGGAGCAGAGCCTTGCGTGCTACCTGCCCGACAATCTCGATGAGCTCGCCTACGTGCCTCTCGGCATGGAAGAGGCCGTCGAGAACTTTAAAAACCGCGCCCGCAAGGGCAAGAAGCGCCTGCCGCAAGAGCACTAACTTCACGCGCCCATTTCCTGCATTTTCTCGCGCGCTGGCACCCCGCGGCGCCGCTACGCCATAATAGTTGGCGGACAATCGCGAGAGAAAGCAACCACATGGCACAGACCACGACAGATACCGCCGCCAGCACCGTTTCCGGTGCCGGAGCCGCCAGCTCATTCTCGGGCGGCACGGGAACCGAAGCCGAGTTTGGCTCGCTCGGCGCGCTCTCCCCCACCTGGTGGGAGCCCGAGGACGGCAGCGAGCCCGAACCATGGCTCACGCCCGATCAGGCCTTCGAACGCTTCTTTGAATGGACGAGCGACCGCGGCATTGAGCTGTGGGATCACCAAGAAGAGGCCCTCATGGACCTGGCCGCCGGCGATCACGTCATTTTGGGCACGCCGACCGGATCGGGTAAATCGCTCGTCGCGCTGGGCATGCTCTTTATGGGCATGGCGCAGGGTAAGCGCTGTTATTACACGGCCCCCATCAAGGCCCTGGTCAGCGAAAAGTTCTTCGACCTTGTGCAGGTGCTCGGCCGCGATAACGTCGGCATGATCACCGGCGACACGCATATCAACACCAAGGCACCCGTCATCTGCTGCACTGCCGAAATCCTTGCCAACGATGCGCTCCGCGAGGGCGAGGACGCCGACGTGGGCTGCGTGGCCATGGACGAGTTCCACTACTTTGCCGACCCCGACCGCGGCTGGGCCTGGCAGGTGCCGCTGCTCACCCTGCCCCACACGCAGTTCATGCTCATGAGCGCCACGCTCGGCGATGTCACCGCCATCGCCGCCTCACTCGAGGAGCACACCGGCGCTGCTTGCGACTTGGTCGTCGATGCCCCGCGCCCTGTTCCGCTGAGCTACGACTATGTAACGACCTCCCTCGAGGGCACGGTCGAGCTCGCCATGCGCCGCGGCGAGGCCCCGCTCTATATCGTGCACTTTAGCCAGGATGCCGCCCTTGCGACGGCGCAGTCGCTCGCCAATTTTGGCATCGCCAGCAAGGAGCAGCGCGAGGCCATCAAAGAAGCGGCAAAGGGGACGAGCTTCTCGACGGCCTTTGGCAAGATTCTCAAACGCCTTCTTGGATGCGGCGTTGGCGTGCACCATGCCGGCATGTTGCCGCGCTATCGCCTGCTGGTCGAGCGCTTGGCGCAGCAGGGCCTGCTGCCCGTCATCTGCGGCACCGATACGCTCGGCGTTGGCATCAACGTACCCATCCACACCGTGGTGCTCACCGCGCTCACCAAGTTCGATGGCTACAAGATGCGTCGCCTGCGCGCCCGCGAGTTCCATCAGATTGCCGGTCGCGCCGGCCGTTCGGGCTTCGACACCGAGGGCATGGTCATCGCCGAGGCACCCGAGCACGAGATCGAGAATGCCAAGCTTATGGCCAAAGCAGGCGACGACCCCAAAAAACTCCGTAAGATTAAAAAGAAAAAGGCCCCCGAGGGCTTTGTCACCTGGAACAAGCAGACCTTTGAGCGCCTGATCGAGACGCAGCCCGAGACGCTCAAACCGCGCCTGCGCATCACACACTCCATGGTGATTAGCGTGGTCGAGCAGGGCGGCGATGCCCGCGCCCGCGTGCACGACCTCATCGAGACGAGCCTGCAGACCCCCGAGGAAAAGGCTAAGCTCGAGGTTCGCGCCGACGAGATCTTCGCCACGCTCATCGACTCCGGCGTCGTCGTTCGCACCGAGGTGCCGCCCGCACCCGACGCTCCGGCTGACGCCGCGCCGGACATCGACTACGCGCTGACGGTCGACCTGCCCGAGGACTTTGCCCTCGATCAGCCGCTCTCACCGTTCTTGCTTGCCGCGCTGGAGCTGCTCGACCCCGAGAGTGAGACCTATACCATGGATCTGATCTCGATGGTCGAGGCTACGCTCGAGGATCCCAAGCAGGTGCTGCGCGCACAGGAGCGCGCAGCACGTGATCGTGCTATGGCCGAGATGAAGGCCGACGGCGTCGACTATGAGGAGCGTCTGGAGCGCATTCAGGACGTCACGTACGAAAAGCCGCTCGAGGATTTGCTCGACGCCGCCTTTGACAAGTACTGCCAGGAAGTGCCCTGGGCAAACGACTACCAGCTCTCGCCCAAGAGCGTTCTGCGCGATATGCTGGAAAGCGCGAGCGATTTTAAGGGTTACATTCAAAAGCTCGGCATCGCCCGCTCCGAGGGCATTCTGCTGCGCTACCTAGCCGAGGCCTACCGTTCCCTCGATCGCACCGTGCCCATCGAGAAACGCGATGAGCGCTTGCGCGACATTATTTCGTGGCTGGGCTTTGTGGTGCGCTCGGTGGACTCGAGCCTGGTGGACGAGTGGGAGAACGCCGGCAACCCGGCAGCCCTCGACGCCGCACCGCCGCAGGGCATCGACGAAGTCGTGGCAGACCGCCGTGGCTGCACCCTGCTGGTGCGCAACGCGCTCTTCCGCCGCGTGACCCTTGCCGCCCGCGAGCATGTTCGCGACCTGGGCGAGCTCGACGACGACTGGGGCATGAGCGAGATCCGCTGGCAAAAAGCACTCGACGCTTACCACGAGCAGCACGAGGAAATCCTCACCGACGGAGATGCCCGCAGCGCCGCGATGTTTTCCATCGACGAGTCCGACGAGAAGACCGCGCACGTATGGCACGTGCACCAGATCTTTGCTGACGAGGATGGCGACCACGATTTTGGCATCATGGGCGATGTCGATCTGGACGCCACGCAAGACGGTGGCGAGGTCATCTTCAAAAACTACCGCGTCGGCTTTATCGAAGACCTGCTCGAGGACTAGCCGCACATACTGGAACGAAGCGGGGCCGCTGGCAATATCGCCAGCGGCCCCGCTTTTGCACTATACGCTATGCCCTACTCGGCATCCTCGACCTCATACGAATCCGCCTCGGCGGGCTCATCGTTTGTCTCTGACGCAGCCCCGCGCGCCTCGTCAAACGCGGCCTTCATGGTCTTGTTGCCCCACGTGAGCTTGCGAATGGTAAGATCGTCGGCTTTCTTGTTGGCTAGGCGCAGATTGTTCTCGGAGGACAGCAACGCCTCCTTGGTTTTCTGCAGATGGCTAATCGTCTTGTCGATCTCATCGATTGCCGTTTGGAACTTGCGGCTCGCAATCTCGTAGTTGCGGCCGAAATCGTTCTTGAACTTTTCCATCTTGGCTTCGAAGTTCGCAACGTCGATATTCTGCTGTTTGTACTCCGCCAGCTCCTGCTTATAGCGAAGCGAACCCATAGCGGCGTTGCGAAGAAGCGTAATCATGGGAATGAAAAACTGTGGGCGAATCACGTACATCTTCTCGTAGCGATAGCTCACGTCGACTATCCCTGCGTTATAGAGCTCGCTCTCGGGCTCGAGCAGCGTGCAGAGCACCGCGTACTCACAGCCTTTCTGGCGACGATCGTGATCGAGTTTCTTAAAGAAGTCCTCGTTTTTATGCTTGGTCGCAGTCTCGTCGTTCTCGTTTTTCATCTCGAACATAATCGAAATGACCTCGTTGCCGCTCGCGTCGCACTCGCGGAAGATAAAGTCGCCCTTGGTACCCTCGGACGCATCGTTATCTTTCTCGAAGTACGCATTAGGAAACGCCGTCATGCGCAGACGGTTAAACTCGGTCTCGCAGTGCTGCTCGAGCGACTCGCCCACCATCTTGGTGGACAGGCGGACCTTCATGTCCTTAAGGCGCTCAATCTCTTCATCCTTGTAGCGGATCAGGTCATCGCTCGCGCGCTTGGCTTGCGCAAGCTCGAGCTCGTGTGCCGCCTTGGCTTGCTCCTCGCGAGAATCGCGCACCGCCAGCTCGCTCGTCAGCTTGGCACGTGCCTCATCGCGCTCTCGCTCCGCCGCGGCGACCGCCTCTGACAGGTTCATTTTTGCCATCAGTTCCTGCTCGCGCAGCTGGGCACGCAGGCCCTCGGCCTCTTGCTCGGACTGAGCCTTTGCGGCGGAAAACTTCTCTTGCACCTTCGCGCGATAGTCAGTAAGCGCGCGCTCGGCCTCGCTGCGAGCGGCATCGAGCTCACGCTGCGACTCTGCCGCGGCAGCGGCAAGCGCCATCTCCTGGGCCTTGTCCGCCGCGGCGAGCTTGGCCTGCAGCTCGGCAATCTGAGCGTCGCGCGCGGACAGGTCGTTTTGAGCAGCATTGCGTGCCGCCGCCTCGGCAAGCCTGGCTTCATCATCTTTGCGCTCCAACTGCGCACGTAAATTGTCGATCTCGCGCTGAAGCTCGGCATTCTCCTTTTGAGCATCGGAACGGGCCTCAATCGCCGCGCGCTGGCTTGCGCTCTCGCGCTCTGCGGCAGCGCCCTCGAGCTTGGCGCGCAGCTCGGCGAGCTCAGCATCGCGCTTGGCGACTTCTTGTGCCAGTTGCTGAGCTGCGGCGTTTTTCTGCTCGACAAGCTGAGCGTTGCGCTGAGACTCTGCCTCCTGCAAAGCAGCCGTCGAACGCAAGCGCTCAAGCTCCAGCGCCTGCTCGCCCTCGCGCTGGACTGCCTTCACACGTTCATCCAGATCGCGCGAAAACTCGGCATCGCGCACTTGCTTGACGATATCCGCATAGCCGGACGCATCGACCTTAAAAACTTCGCCGCAATGCGGGCACTTAATCTCGTTCATAGCAGCTCCTCGATGGACGCAAATTTCAACCGCCTACACTCTACCGCGTCATACGGACAAAAAAGGCGCCGCTGCCATAATGACAACGGCGCCAGAACCACCACAAAGGCGCCTGTCCCCTTATGGTGATTTGTGTGGTGGTTCGAGGATTACAGTCCAAAGAAGCCGAGGATTTGATCACGGCTTACGGGCTTGTACTCGTTGGCATCGAGACCGACATCGTAGCGAAAGATAGGGCGCTCGCGATCGCGGTTGCGCGCGTTGGTGCGGTCTCCCCTGCTGTGGATATGCCCGTGCAGCATGATGGCACCACGCGCCTTGCCATTCCAGCTGAGCATGGGGTAGTGGCTCATCACCAGACGATGACCCTTGGCATAGCCGGGGGCAATCTCCAGGTAATCGCGCACGTCTTCCCAAATCTGCGGTACGTCGGGATCTTCCCAGTCGCCGTCATGGTTACCACGGATGAGCGTCACGTTCTGACATTCGATGCGCTCGCGCAGGCGCACCGCCTCCGCCAGGGGCAAACGATAGGTAAAGTCTCCCAAGATATAGAGGCGGTCGTCCACAGCCACGCACTCATTGATGGCATCGATGACTTTGCGGTTCATCTCCTCGACCGAATCAAACGGCCGATCCATGTCGTGCAAGATATTCGTATCGCCCAGGTGCAGGTCGGCGGTAAACCACATCATCGTCTATGCCCTCATTTCGCAACGCGTTCAACTCGTGCTAAGTATACAGACGCAGCGATGCGGCGGTTATCCAAAGAGCCCGCCGAACAGACCTCGGCGGCGCTTGCCTTGCTTTTTCGAAGCGTCACCCTGAGTTTTCTTGTCCTGCCGTTTCCTACGGTCCTGCTCCAACTCGTCGTCATCGAGTAGCATATCCCACTCAAACGGGTCATCCGTCAGATCGAACAGATCATCGTCATCAAACATGGCAGCCTCCATTGCCGACTAGCGAGCATCCACCACATAGAGGCCAACGCGCACCTGATGCCACGGACTGCGCTCGGGGGCAACCTGTTGCACACGGGCCTCAAATACGTCCTCGTGGCCGTAATACATCATCAAGGACAGTGGGCCGACCTCGTTTCCTGGAACGTAGCCAAGTTTGGTCTTGCCATAGTAGATCGCAACCGCCTCGGGGTCATGGGGATTATCGCGCTCGGTGCACAGCGTCAGTTTATCGCCCGCTTTAAGATCGCCTAGGACCAAAGCGCCGTCGGCATACTGAAATCCTGCAATGTGAAATGACAGAAGAACACGTGAAGGCTCGTACATAGCAGCTCCTCTAACAGCCGGATAAATCGGCGCTTAACCGTACTGAGAAGCTTACGGGCCCGTGCGGACACAAATTCGCCCCACCCGCGCCTTTCGCCCAGTTGCCGCAACGCTTGCGAGACAGAGCGCTTGCAGATAAGATAGGGGTACGGATGGCACCCGTTGCAGCGGGTCTTGCCAACTCCAATACACGTTTTCATCGTGAGAAGTGGCCGTCTTCGCTTACGCGGGGGCGGCTATTTCATTCGGCCGATAAACAGGCCGAGTTCGATAGCCGCGATTAACAACGCCAGTAACGAAATAAGATCGCTTACGTTCATACCAATTCCCTTCTAAAGGGAGTTGGCCCATCCGTACCCCATAGCAGTAGTCTAACGTAAATGACAGGTAATAGGAACACTTGTTCGTATTACCTGCCATTTCCTAATGCACAAACATGCGCACGAACTTGTGCTTCCAGCTTGCGTAAGGAGCGTAGCGAAATGGCACGTCCACCCAGGTTGCCTTGTTCACGATGCTCTTCTTGTGGCTAAACGTATCGAAGCTCTCGCGGCCATGGTACTGCCCCATACCGCTCGCTCCCATGCCGCCAAAGCCCATATGGCTCGTAGCCAGATGCATGATGGTGTCGTTAACGCAGCCGCCGCCAAAGGGCACGTAGCGCACAAAGCGCTGCTGAACCGCGCGGTCCTGACTAAAGATATACAGGGCCAGCGGCGTCGGACGATCCGTAATAAACGCTTCGGCCTCGTCTAGGCTCTCAAACGTCAGCACCGGCAAGATGGGACCGAAGATCTCCTCCTGCATCACGGCGTCATCGGGGGTCACGCCGTCCAAAATTGTCGGCTCGATCTTCAGCGAAGTCTCCCGCGCGGTGCCTCCAAGCACGACCTTATCGGGATCGATCAGCCCGCGCACGCGCGCAAAATGCTTGGCGTTGACGATATGCCCGTAATCCTCGTTATCGAGCGGATGCTCACCAAACATACGGCGGACCTCTTCCTTGATGAGGCCCAGCAGCTCGTCGTGCACGCGCGTATCGACCAGCAGGTAGTCGGGCGCCACGCAGGTCTGCCCCACGTTGAGCCATTTGCCAAAGGCGATACGCCGTGCCGCGACCTTCAAGTTTGCCGTCGCATCCACGATGCAGGGGCTCTTGCCGCCCAGCTCAAGCGTCACGGGCGTGAGGTTTTTACTCGCGCGCTCCATAACGAGCTTGCCGACCGAAACGCTACCGGTAAAGAAGATCTTGTCCCAGCACTCATCGAGCAGCGCTTCGTTTTCGGCGCGCCCGCCCTCGACAACCGTCACCAGGCACGGATCAAATGCCTCTTCACAGATTTGCTTGAGCACCGCACTCGATGCCGGAGCATAGGCACTCGGCTTGATGACCACGGTATTGCCCGCGGCAAGGGCGCCGGCGAGCGGCTCGAGTGTTAGCAAAAACGGGTAGTTCCACGGAGCCATGATGAGCGTGACGCCATAGGGCACGGCTTGCGTTTTGCACACACTCACGGCGTTGGCAAGGTCACACGGACGCAGGCGCGGACGACTCCATCGAGCCACGTGAGCGATCTGATGACGAATCTCGGAAAGCGACGTGCCGATCTCGCACATATATGCCTCGTCATGCGACTTTCCCAAATCGGTCTTGAGTGCATGGGCAATATCGGCCTCGTGCGCCCGTACCGCATCGCGTAAACTCACGAGCGCGCGACGTCGGGCATCAACATCAAACGTAGCGTGCGTTTTAAAGTAAGTGCGCTGATCGCCGACGATGCGCGCAATTTCCTCGGTGTTCATGGCACCCTCCTAGTTCTCGTCCTCAAACATACCACCCGCGACGACCTCGTACATACGCTCGAGCTCCAAGCGGTCCATCAAAAGCGGAACGGGGTACAGCGGATTGGCCTCGGCATCGGCATGCGCCGCCATCTCGGGAATGTCGGAGCGGCGAATGCCCGAGACATATTTGGGGATTCCCAGGATCTCGTTCATGCGGTCGACCCAATCGATAAAGGCCTCGGCCGCAAGACTATCCTGCGCGGTAGCCGGCGCAATGCCCGCCATGCGAGCAAGATCGGCAAGCTTGGGGGCGGCGGCGTCACCATAAGCGCGAAGCATGTGCGGCAGGATGATCGCGTTGGCCAAACCGTGCGGAATTCCGTATCGGCCGCCCAGACTGTGCGCGATGGCATGCACATATCCGACATAGGAGCGGGTAAACGCAACGCCCGCCTTATACGCCGCCGAAAGCATATTGCGACGAGCGCGCATGTCGTCACCATGCTCATAGGCCTCGAGCAAATTGTCGTGGATAAGCTGCACCGCCTGTCGCGCCATCTTGCGCGTATAGGGCGTGGTGCTTCGCCCGATAAAGGCCTCAACGGCATGCGTCAGGGCGTCCATGCCCGTCTGCCCCGTAATGGAAGCGGGCAAGCCGCACGTAAACTCGGGGTCGTGGACTGCAAAACGCGGGATGAGCACAAAGTCGTTAATGGGGTATTTGTAGTGCGTCCCGTCATCGGTAATTACCGCCGCAAGCGTGACTTCGCTTCCCGTACCGGCGGTAGTGGGAACGGCGATGAGCAGCGGCAGGCGACGATGAATCCGCAGCAGGCCGCGCATCTTGTTGATGGGCTTGTTTGGCTGCGCAATGCGTGCGCCCACGCCCTTGGCACAGTCCATGGCCGAGCCACCGCCAAAGCCGATAATGGCCTGGCAGGCGCTCTCTCGATACAGGGACGCCGCTTCTTCCACGTTTGAAACCGTGGGGTTTGCACGCGTTTCGGCATAGACCGTAATGCCAATCCCCCTGGATGCGAGCGCCGTCTCGAGCGGTGCCGTGAGCCCCAGACGGGTAATGCCGGGATCCGTCACGATAAGGACCTTCTGGATCGAGCGCTTTTGAAGCACCGCGGGCACATCCTCGGCATGCTCTAAAATGCGCGGCTCGGTATAGGGCAGGATCGGCAATGCAATGCGAAAAACCGTCTGATATGTTCGGCACCAGGCACGACGGGCTAGATGCATAAAGGAAACTCCTTCATTTGTTGATAGGTCAACATTTGCTCGCCCGATTGTACTCAGCGGCGGTCAAAGACGGCCTGCCAATCGTTAATCAATCAACATCTTCATATCTCAAAATTGTTTTATTAAAAATCATTCCTAATAGGCTTCACATTTGGTTGCATTTATGGATAATAGAACTCGTCAAGACGCACGTCCGGAGAGGGCCCTTACGGGACCGGACGAGCGCACAATCGCCATCGATCGAAAGGATCGAATCATGAAGTTTGTTTGCCCCGTTTGCGGTTATGTGGAAGAGTTCGACGGCGACCAGCTGCCCGAGGACTTCAAGTGCCCCCAGTGCGGCGTTCCCGGTTCTCGCTTCCTGAAGCAGGAGGAGGGTCAGCTCGAGTGGGCTGCCGAGCACGTCGTGGGCGTCGCCAAGATGGAGGGCGTCTCCGAGGACATCGTTGCCGACCTGCGCGCCAACTTTGAGGGCGAGTGCTCCGAGGTCGGTATGTACCTGGCCATGGCGCGCGTCGCTCATCGCGAGGGCTATCCCGAGATCGGCCTGTACTGGGAGAAGGCTGCCCACGAGGAGGCCGAGCATGCCGCCAAGTTCGCCGAGCTCCTGGGCGAGGTCGTGACCGACTCCACCAAGAAGAACCTCGAGATGCGCGTTGAGGCCGAGAACGGCGCCACCGCCGGCAAGACCGATCTTGCCAAGCGTGCCAAGGCCGCCGGCCTCGATGCCATCCACGACACCGTGCACGAGATGGCTCGCGACGAGGCCCGCCACGGCAAGGCTTTCGCCGGCCTGCTCAAGCGCTACTTTGGCTAAGCCAACCGCCTGAGACATAACCTCAAGCTCGATGAGGCCCGGACCGTATTGGTTCGGGCCTTTTTCGTGCCTCACGAACTTGTTAACGCCCTGAAATAGGACCGCCTTCGGCATCGGCTTCTCGTCAAAAACTAAGTGAGTAGACTTTTTGGAACTTGCCGAGCAGACCATCCATATCACTTTATAAAGCCGCAGGTAAATGCCTTGTTGCAAAACGACCTAGTCGCCAAAGTGACAAAAGTCTACTCACTTAGATTCGCAGCCGTCCACGATCGAGCCATTTTGTGTCTAACGGGCATCTTTCCGTCGATTACTCCCAATTTTGTCCAGTCAATGAATAGTTCAGACCAGAGTAATATCTCAGCCCTTTGCTCATCCGAGCTTTTATCACGATATTCAGCATCGAGCATCCTGCATATGGCCTTAACGATCGCGCGGAATCTATCCTCATCCGATATCTGTCTGTGTGTCAGGAGAAGCACATCGTAGCCCATGGCCTGAAGGGCCGTCATGCGGTCAGCGTCACGCAAGCCATCCCCTGCGCGTCCGTGCGAGGCCTTTCCCTGACATTCAATGGCCACCTGTCGCCTACCGTCCGGTGAAGAAAGAAGTAGGTCGATATATATACGGGACTTTCCCACAATCGCTCGAGCACTTGTGCCTAGCATCACTTCAACATTAAGCTCTATGTCGCAAAAACCTTCGCCTCCCAGGGATCGCGGCAGTGCAAGTAGCAAATACGCCTCGACCTCAAAAGGCGACGCGGCACCCAATGGAACGAGTTGCGATACCGCCATAAATCTATTGCCGTAACGCATCCCGCAAACATCTGAACAAAAACGGTCAAGGTCTCCGCCCAAAACCAAAGCGTCTCGACGCCATAAATTTGAGGCGGTGCCGTCCTCGGACGGGCAGCGCACCCAACCGAACGTTGTCGAAATCGCGCCCGAATCAATTGCACGCGAAAGCTCCGCCTCAAGTGCCGCCGGCAGAGCGCACACCGCAAACAAGCCACACATCTCCGCCAATACCAAAAGAAGCTGGAGATCCGTCAGGTGCCGCGACATGATGAATGCCGTCAGTAGAGGAGACGTAATCAAAAACCCATGCTCCGTTTCCAGCACGGATTCCCTGGGAAGCTCACCAAGAAACAGCCGCTGCCTAATGCTGGCTGGACAAGTCCGTTTGTTTCTCGTCCGAACCAATGTATACAACGGAAAACCGAGCGCGACCGCAGCCGTCGGGTTGCGGGCGAGATCATATCGCTGCCGGTCTTCTTCCGGTCGTGGAAGCGGCGGACACAAAGCGCGGACTTGAGGAGGCAAACGCCAGTACCTAAAAGCCGATATGTCACAAAGTAAATCCTTCATAGGCACAGGAAAACACGAATTTCAACCCAGTCAGTCACGCATTGGCGCGAACGCACCAAAAATGGCGCCGAACGGACTGCCAAGTTTTCAACAGCACTCCCCAACTGGCCAAAAGCTTGCCGAGAGCTGGACGAAGCCCTGTTGAAAACCCCATTTTTTCTCATGCAGGAGCTTTGCGCGGCAAGTGAGTAGACTTTTTTGAACATCCCGAGCAGGCCGGTCATCCTGCTTTTCAAAACCGCAGGTAGATAGCTTGCTACAAAACTGCCTGGTCGCCAAAGTGCTAAAAGTCTACTCACTTAGGTTGCAGAGTGCCCCCATTAGCTGTACTTCCAAGGCGTTAAGCGCTTTTGGACCCAAATCGTCATACTGGACAAGAATTTTAGTTGAGTCTTCAGGGGCAGACGCACCATCGGCACACCAAAAACAGTCACTGATATCGATAAATGGGATATTCGAGCGCGTGAGAGCCTGCGCAAAAGAGCTTCCGCCCGTTCTACGCTCCGCAACCACGGTGCAGTAAAGGCCCGCGTCTGCGTGTTCGATCGAGACTTCCCCTGCCGGAAATACCTTGCGCACAAGCGCCATCAGGCCATCACGCGCCTCGCGAGCACGAACGCGCACGCGGTTCACATGTCGCTCGTAATCACCCGATTCCAGCAAACGCGCCAAAGCGACCTGGTCAACAGAGCTCACCGACGAGGCGTAGAAACCAAGGTTGCGCCTAAACCGCTCCATTAACTCATCGGGCAACACCATGTACGCCAAACGCAACGCCGATGAAAGGCTCTTCGAAAACGTATTGGTGTAGATAACCGACTGGGCGGCATCGATCGACGCGAGCGCGGGAATCGGCTTCCCGGCAAGGCGAAACTCACAATCAAAGTCATCTTCGATGAGATATCGACCTGGTCGCTCGGCGGCCCAGCTCAGCAGCGCATAGCGACGCGCAATGCTCGTCACAAGACCGGTGGGATACTGATGGGACGGCATCAGGTGAAGGACATCGGTCCCAGTTTTCTGCAGAGCGCTCAAGTCCACGCCCTCATCATCCAACGGGATATGTCGAACTTCGCAACCCATAGCCTGATAGATGCGCGTCAGACGCAAATAGCCCGGATCCTCAACGGCATACACCTTGTCGGCTCCAAGCAACTGAACCAACATGGTATCGAGCAGCTGGGCGCCCGCGCCGATAACGATATTGTTGGGGTCGACATTCATACCCCTTGTCCCGCGCAGATGGTGAGCAATTGCGCGTCGCAGCCGAGCGGTGCCCTGCGCCGGTGCGGGCGAAAAGATTTCGCGTTCGTCTTCGGATGCCAGCGTCGCCCGTAGCGCACTTTGCCAAAGCCGCGCCGCCTCCAAAGCAGAAGGAGAAAGCGCATCGAATCGCTCGACCTGTCCGTTGACATCATGCACGCTGGGGCCCACAGAGACGACATCTCGGTCGATGCCCTCCGCAGCCGAAGCCAAAACCGGTGCATCCGGAAGCTCGCAAGCGTAGTAGCCACGACGCGGCATTGAGCAAATATAGCCCTCAGCGAGTAACTGGCTATATGCATTCTCGATGGTAATGACACTGATTCCCAGATGACGGGCAAAGGCGCGCTTAGACGGAAGATGCTCCCCCGCCACAATACGTCCAGCAACAATATCATCTCGGATTTGCTGGTAAACATACTCATAAAGCGATGCCTCGCCACGTTTTTCCAAATTGTAGTCAAGCATGAGTTTGCCACCTGACCTTATCGAGCTGTTCAATCTGGTATTAAGCTGACCTTATTATTATCTCGAAAACTGAGTATTTCGCCATACCCAGCTCCCCGATAGGATGTTCCGTCAAGCAATGCACATGCCAACCAAGGGAGCAACCATGGCAGAACAGACCAGCAAGGCCGATCGCGTCAAACTCAATCGCGAACTCGCGCAGATGCTCAAGGGCGGCGTCATCATGGACGTCACCACACCCGAGCAGGCGCGCATCGCCGAGGAGGCAGGCGCCTGCGCCGTCATGGCACTCGAGCGCATTCCGGCCGATATCCGTGCCGCGGGCGGCGTCTCGCGCATGAGCGACCCCAAGATGATCAAGGGCATCCAGGAGGCCGTCTCCATCCCTGTTATGGCCAAGTGCCGCATCGGCCACATTGTCGAGGCGCAGGTCCTGCAGGCCATCGAGATCGACTACATCGATGAGTCCGAGGTTCTCTCCCCTGCCGATGACGTCTATCACATCGACAAGACCCAGTTTGACGTGCCGTTTGTCTGCGGCGCCCGTGATCTGGGCGAGGCGCTGCGCCGTGTTGCCGAAGGCGCCACGATGATTCGCACCAAGGGTGAGCCGGGTACGGGCGACGTCGTTCAGGCCGTGCGTCACATGCGCAAGATCCAAAAGCAGATCCGTGACGTTGTTGCCCTGCGCGATGATGAGCTCTTTGAGGCAGCCAAGCAACTGCAGGTTCCGGTCGAGCTGGTGCGCGAGGTCCATGCCACGGGCAAGCTTCCCGTTGTGAACTTTGCCGCCGGCGGCGTAGCGACCCCCGCCGACGCCGCGCTGATGATGCAGCTGGGTGCCGAGGGCGTCTTTGTCGGCTCGGGCATCTTTAAGAGCGGCGACCCCGCCAAGCGCGCCGCCGCCATCGTCAAGGCCGTGGCAAACTTCACCGACGCCAAACTCATCGCCGAGCTTTCGGAGGACCTGGGCGAGGCCATGGTCGGCATCAACGCCGACGAGATCGAGATCATCATGGAGGAGCGCGGGCGCTAGTCCAGCAGAAAGGATCGCACATGAGCGATTATGCAGACCAAACGGTCGCCGTGCTGGCGGTCCAAGGCGCTTTTGCCGAGCACGAGGCAAGGCTATCCGAGCTGGGCGCACGTTGTATTGAGCTGAGGCAGGCGGCCGATTTGAAGCAGGACTTTGACCGTCTGGTACTTCCCGGCGGCGAGTCTACCGTTCAAGGGAAGCTGCTTGATGAGTTGGGCATGCTCGAGGAGCTTCGTGCCCGTATCGCTGAAGGCATGCCCGTCCTGGGCACCTGCGCCGGCCTGATTCTACTGGCTCACGACCTTGCCGCCCATGACGATAAGGGCACGCCGCGTTTGGCAACCATGGATGTACTTGTCGAGCGCAATGCCTACGGCAGACAGCTCGGCAGCTTTCGAACCAAGGGGCAGGTAGGCGGTATCGACGGTGAAGTGCCATTAACGTTTATCCGCGCGCCCCGTATCGTCGAGGTCCACGGCGACGCCAAGGCCTTAGCGAAAATCGACGGGCGTATCGTCGCCGCCCGCCAGGGCAACCAGCTCGGCGTAATCTTCCACCCCGAACTCGATGAAGACACCCGCCTCCACGAACTGTTCCTACAAATGTAGGCATCGAAATCAACAAACGAAACGAGAGTGGATAATCTCCCACTTTAAGCTTGGATGCAGGCTCAAACCGGGAGATTATCCACTCTCATGCTATGCAATCGTTGGGGACGTTCTTAAACGACTAGACAAAACTATAGGAACACCCAATGACTACTTTGGACCATGACGGCGCCGCAGGTAGAGGACGAACAGCGAGCGCCCGTCAGAGCGAACAAATTGGCATGAAAAGAGGACGGCATAGACCTTCTGGTCATGCC
>UQPL01000007.1:0-21478 GCA_900542895.1 uncultured Collinsella sp.
AGAACATCGTGATGGAGGCGACCGGCTGCACGCGCGAGCGCGCTGTTCAGGCGCTTGCGGATGCCGGCGGCCACGTAAAAACCGCTATTGTCTCGGTGCTGTTGGACTGCGATGCCGAGCAGGCTGCGGTAGCTCTTGAACGGGCGCACGGCCATGTCCGTACTGCGGTGAGTGGCCATGAGAAGAGCAATGCCGATGTCCAATAGGTGCACGGCGTGAGCTGATATGACATCCAGACGAGATACCCAATACAAGGAGGAGTTATGACGAACAAAGAGCTGGCTCAAAAGCTGCTGGACCTTTTGGGCGGTAAAGACAACGTGCTGGCAAACGCGGCGTGCATGACGCGCCTGCGCGTGACCGTCAAAGACGCGGGCAACGTCGACACGGAGGGCATTAAGGCACTCGACGGCGTGATGGGCCTGGTCGAGGACGACACGATGCAGATCGTGCTGGGTCCGGGCAAGGTGAATAAGGTGCTCGAGGAGTTCTCCAAGCTCACCGGCCTTGCGAAAGGCGTTGCCGACGAGAGCGTGGTTGACGCTGCGGCCACAAACAAGGCCGCGCAGAAAGCCAAGTACGAGTCCAAGCCGGTTCAGGCCTTCCTCAAGAAGATTTCCAATGTCTTCGTCGCCCTGCTTCCCGGCATCATTGCGGCTGGCCTCATCAACGGTATCTGCAACGTCATTAACGTCTCGACGGCAGGCGCGCTTGCAGGCGAGTGGTGGTACCAGGGCATTCGTTCCATGGGCTGGGCCCTGTTTGCCTATCTGCCCATCTTGGTGGGCTATAACGCGGCACGTGAGTTTGGTGGCTCCGCTGCGCTGGGCGGCATCGCCGGCATGATGTGTATCGCCAACAGTGCCATGCCCCTGCTTGCGCCTGGCGCGGCTGATCCTGCCACTGCCATTCTGCTGCCGCTCACCAATGCGCAGTACAACCCCGCGGCGGGTGGCATGATCGCGGCTCTCATCGCTGGTGCATTTTTTGCCTGGATGGAGCGTCAGATTCGCAAGGTTATGCCCAACGCACTCGACACGTTCTTGTCCCCGCTGCTGGTGCTCATCATCGGCGCCTTTGCTCTGATGCTCGTCATCCAGCCGGTTGGCGCATGGCTGACGACTGCCATCTTTAGCGTTTTGACCTTTATCTTCGAGAAACTGGGCGTCCTGGGCGGCTATATCCTGTCGGCAGGCTTCTTGCCGCTGGTGTCCGTCGGCCTGCATCAGGCGCTCACGCCGATCCACGCTATGCTCAACGATCCCGACGGCGCTACCAAGGGTATCAATTACCTGCTTCCCATCCTTATGATGGCTGGCGGCGGCCAGGTCGGTGCCGGTTTGGCGCTGTACTTTAAGACCAAGAACGCCAAGCTCAAGAAGTACGTCGCAGAGTCCATTCCCGTTGGAATCCTGGGTGTGGGCGAGCCTCTGATGTATGCTGTTACGCTGCCGCTCGTTCGTCCGTTTGTGACGGCCTGCCTGGGTGCCGGATTTGGCGGCGCGCTCGCGGCGCTGCTTCACATCGGCACGGTTTCTCAGGGCGTTTCCGGTCTGTTTGGCCTACTGATCGTTGTTCCTGGCCAGCAGCTCGGCTACGTTGCCGCTATGCTGCTTGCCTATGCCGCCGGCTTTGTCCTGACGTGGTTCTTTGGCGTCGACGAGCAGAAGATCAACGGGTTCTTTGGCGAGTAGTTTGATATCGCGAGCCGTGTTGCTCGGGGCTCGCGGTGCGCGGCAGATTTCTTGATGCTATGGTTGTGCCGGCGGGGCTAACTGCTCCGCCGGCCTTTTTTAAAGGAGCGTTGAAGCGTGAAAACGGGTATTTCGATTTATCTTTCCAGCCCTCTGCAGGATATTGAGCGGACGATTGAGCGTGGTGCCGCGGCGGGTGCGCGCTATGCGTTCACCTCGCTGCATATTCCCGAGGATGGGGGAGCGGCGTATGCCGATAAGGTCCGTCATGTGCTGTCGCTGCTTTCCGCCCGCGGCATTGCGCTCATTGCCGATGTGGGGCCGCGTACGTGCGATTTGCTCGGGCTTGAGCGTATCGAGGACCTGCGCGATCTGGGGTTGGAATACCTTCGTTTGGACTATGGCTTTAGCGCCCAGCGGGTCGCGGAGCTGTCCGGTGTATTTCGCATTGTGGTCAATGCATCGACGGTGAGTTCTGATGAAATCGCATCGTGGCGTGAAGCCGGCGCCGATGTGACTCGTTTTGCCGCCTGCCACAATTTTTACCCCAAGCCTTATACCGGTTTAGCTCTTGAAGATGTTGCTCGGACGAATCTTCGTCTTGCGGCGCTTGGATTCGAAATCATGGCTTTTGTGCCGGGTGATGCTAACGTTCGCGGGCCGGTATTCGAGGGACTGCCGACGGTCGAGGCGCAGCGCGGTCGCGCGTCAAAGGTTGCTCTCAATATGCTTGAGCTTGCACATGGCGCCGATTGCGACATTGTGTTGGTCGGCGACCCCGATCTTTCCGATGCGGGCTGGGCGCAGTTTGCTCAAGTTTCCGCCGGATACGTGGACCTGCAATGCGAGCTTGAGCCCGGTTATGCCTATGTGCGCGGGCAGATTCATCACGACCGGCCCGACTCGAGTGTCCTCATCTTTAGGTCTCAGGAGTCACGTACGAAGCTTAAGCCGGATTCCGTGCCGACGGATGCCGGAGCCGGCCTGCCGCGAAAGGCGGGGTCGATCGCTGTGAGCAATAGCGGATATGGGCGCTACGAAGGCGAGCTTGAGATTGCGCGGGTCGATCTTCCCGGTGACGAGCGCATGAACGTTGCGGGCCATATCACGCCCGAGGCAATGGAACTGCTGCCGTTTATCAAGCGCGGATTCGGGGTACGGTTCGTTTAACGTGTGACCCGCGGGCTACAATTGGCCCATCATACGAAGGCGCCTCGTGTGGCGTGTGCCTGCGTTGGCCGATCTATATTCGGAGGATTCCCATGACTGTACTGTTTGTTGAATATCCCAAGTGCTCGACCTGTAAGAAGGCCAAGGCATGGCTGGACGAACATGGGGTAGAGTATATCGATCGCGATATCGTTTTGGACAATCCCACGGCTGATGAGCTTGCGACCTGGATTGCTCGTTCGGGGCTGCCGGTGCGGCGCTTCTTTAATTCGTCGGGCATGAAATATCGAGAGCTGGGCCTGAAGGCGCGTCTGGATGCGGGCATGACGGATCGGGAGTGCTACGAGCTGCTGGCGACCGACGGCATGCTGGTCAAGCGTCCGCTGCTGGTGGGCGACGACTTTGCGATTCCCGGCTTTAGGGAATCGGCTTGGGCCGAGGCGTTGCTGTAGCGGCTGCGGAAAGTGCGACCCGTTTTGAGTGCTCAGGGTGGGACGCACTTTCCGCCGGCGGGCCTGCCCCAGTCAGTCCGCCAGCCGCGCCCATTCGTGCGGATCGTAGACCTTTACGTGCTTGTTGGGCTTGCCGCTCCAGTACTCCTCGTCCATAAAGGGCAGATATGCCTGAACGCCGGGGCAGATAAAGGGAATCCGCTGCTGTTGCAGTCGCTCGCGCTGGCGCTGCTCCAGGTGCGCCTCGGATATGACGGTCGGCATGCCGGACAGCTCGACGAGGCTTGCCTGGATTCGCTTAAGGTCGGGGAGTCCCGCGTGCCATGACATCCGCATGATCAAAAAGGATGCACGGCGGTATTTTGCCTGCACCACAGTAATGGCGGGGCGTAACGTGGGGTGAATTTTGTCCCGTTCGGGCCAAAGGTCAGCAGTGATCTCGAGGCCCAGGGTCTCCCATAGGTAATCAAGCTCTTCGTCCATGGCGCCTCGATATCTACGCGATCATTGATACCTCGATTGTGTTGCCTGGTGCTATCGTTTTCGCGGTAGAATCTGCCAACGGTTGACGGCTACCGCTCGCGGCGTTTTGTCCTTCGTGTACAGCGGTCGGCTTCACAGGTCCTTCACGGGTTGGACTAAATTAGGCCAATTTGACTGAATTTCAAAAAAGTCAAAATTGGGGCTTGCGTCACGGCGGGACTTCCCGTATATTTCTTTCTTGCGCAAAGGCACAGCCGAGCGCAGCGATGCAGTCATTGGGATGTCGTCTAATGGCAGGACAGCGGATTCTGGTTCCGTCAATGGGGGTTCGACTCCCTCCATCCCAGCCATTGCATTTGCTACATATGGCCCGTTCGTCTAGCGGTTTAGGACGCCGCCCTCTCAAGGCGGAGATCACCAGTTCGAATCTGGTACGGGCTACCAAAATTGAACGCCCGGGCCTCGTAAGAGACCCGGGTTTTGTGTATTGACCGTATATACGGCGCCTGCCGTGTTTCGCTCAGATCGAGGAGTAGCCATGGATCTGCCCATCAGCTTGCAAGACATCACGTATGCCGAGAACTATCTGGCGCAGGGCGACCTGGCTACGGCGACGCCGCTGCTGGAGCGCCTGGTGGAGCTCGCCGAGGAGTATATCGACGCCGAGTGCAGGACGGAGGAGAAGCGCCAATACTTTAGCTTCGATAGCAAGTTTGAGCGCTTGGCCTATCGCCGCGTGGAGAAGGATCCGCGCGAGCTCGTGCAGGTCGAGGTGCCGTTTGACCGCCTGTACTCTGATATGGCGTTTGCCTACATTCGCCAGCAGGATTATGTGAGCGCTCGTAATGCCCTGATGCAGGCTGTGCGTTGGGACCCCATGAACTGCAACTATCGCTTGGATTTGGCCGAGCTGTTCCGCGCTCTCGAGGACAAGCAGGAATGGGCATCGCTCTCGTTCTCGGTGCTGGAGCGTGCAAGCGATGGCAAGTGCGCCGCCCGCGCTTACGCCAATCTAGGTCAGTACTTCTTGGAGCCCGAGACCGAGAACGTTTCGGCTGCCGTGGGCTGCGCGCGTCTGGCACTGCGCCTGGCGCCCAACGATGCGCATACGACGCGCCTGCTCAACAAGATCCATACCACCTATCCGGATGCCGCCGAGGAGAGCGACGAGCACGTGATGGGCGAGCTGGCGTTGCAGGGCGTTCCGACCTCACCTTCGGCCGAGATTGCCATCTGCCTGATTATGTGCGCGACCGATGCTGCAAGCGACGGCGACAAGCAGGAGGCGACGCGCCTGACGGTGCGTGCTCGCGACTTGGTGGGCGAGGAAGCCTGCGCGGCGATTATCAAACTGGTGCGCGAGAGCGATGCTGAGCTCAATGCCGAGCGCAAGGCAAAGCGCGAGGCTGCGGGCTCAAACGCCGATGGCGCCAAGGAGGCCGGCGATGCCCAGTAAGCGCGAGCGCAAGCTCATTTCCAAGAATCGCTCGGCACATCACGAGTACTTTATCGATGAGACGTTCGAATGCGGTATCGAACTGAGTGGCACCGAGGTCAAGTCGATTCGCGAGCGCGCCTGCCAGATTACCGATACCTTCGCGCTGATCCGCGGCGGGGAGTGCTGGCTCGTCGGCCTGCATATCCACCCTTATAGCCATGGTGGCGTGTGGAATCGCGATCCCGACCGTCGGCGTCGTCTGCTGCTGCACCGCAAAGAGATCGACTTTCTTGACGGCAAACTTCGCAACCGTGGTTATGCGCTGGTTCCGTTGGAGCTCTACTTTAATACCGACGGCCGCGTAAAGCTGCTGCTGGGTCTGGGTCGCGGCAAGAAGCTCTATGACAAGCGCGAGGACATGGCCAAGCGTGATGTCCAACGCGAGATCGACCGCGCCCTCAAAGAGCGCAATCGCTGACCACCCTTCATAAGTTGCGGTGGAATACGGACTGTTTTGCCTGATTGAGGGACTATTCAGTCCCTATTTCACCGCAACTGCGGGCGTCTCATCTTTCTTACTGTTCTGACACATATGTCTCAAAGGCGGCGTCCGTTATGGGTGCCGCCTTTTTTGTGGGTACATACATCCATGAGGTTCCAACCCGAGCTAGGGGAGTGATCGTTATGGACAAAACTGCGTTCTTTACCATGCCGAGTGGCCTGTACGTGGTGAGCGCCGCGGCGGACGGGCTGCGTGCCGGCTGCGTTATCAACACAGCAGTGCAGGTGACATCCGCCCCGCCGCGCATCTCGATTGCCGTGAACAAGGAAAATGTCACGTCCGGCGTAATCGTATCGGCTAAGGCCTTTGCGCTGACCGTGATCGATCAGACGGCCGATATGCTCTACATTGGCAACTTTGGCTTCCGCACCAGCAGCGATTACGACAAGTTTGCCAAGTACGAGACCCACGAGACCACTCTGGGCATGCCCTATGTGCCCGAGCACGCGGCGGCGCTGTTCAGCTGCCGTCTGATTGATACCGTGGATGTGGGCACGCACCTGCTCTTTATCGGCGAGGTGGAGGACGCCGAGCGCTTGAGCGGCGAGGCCCCGCTGACCTATGACTACTATCACAAGGTCTTGAAGGGCAAGACGCCGCCCAAGGCTTCGTCGTATCAAGGCTAGAAATGTTCTAAAAATACTTGCATTATATTATTGAGAATCTATACTAATAAGTGAAGTACATCACCAGTCGCGTTCGAGAGGAGAACATCATGGCTGAGGAGAAGAAGACGTATAAGTTCGTGTGCACCGTTTGCGGTTACGAGGTTGAGGTCGACACGCCCGAGCTGCCCGAGGATTACGTATGCCCGGTCTGCGGCGTCGGCCCCGATGAGTTTGAGCTCGTCGAGGAGTAACTCGTAGACACACGGCGATTAGCTATACAGAGCTCTGTCCAAGGGCCCCGGCCGGATATTCCGGCCGGGACCCTTTTGATTTATCTGACGGTTTAAAACGGCCTTACGTGTTACAGATTGAGACGTTATATCTGGACAGTCACGCCATCCCAATTACATCCCCGTTAGCAGCACGATGTCGAGAATCGTCACGATGGCACCGATTCCTACGAGCAGCGTGTTGAGCGGGCGCGAGTTGGCGTATTTGCCCATGACGCGGGGCGAACTGGTGAGTCGTATGAGCACAAAGACCGTAATCGGCAACTGAAGCGACAACAGCGCCTGACTCCAGATGAGACCCTCAAAAGGATTCGGGACGATCAGGCACGCCGCCACTGCGCCGACGAAACAGACCGCCACTCCAATCGATGAGTGCCGGTCGTGGATGTCGTATTCCTCGTCGAACATGCCCGCGGTGATGGTGCCTGCCGCCATGCCTGCCGTCACACTACTCGAGAGGCCCGCAAACAGCAGCGCCACCGCAAAGATTGTCGAGCTTGCTGGGCCCAGAATGGGGGAGAGCGTGTCCGCTGCGACGGCGAGGTCGTCTACGACAATGCCGTGCGCAAAGAAGGTCGTTGCGGCCAGGATGACCATGGCCGAGTTGATTGCCCAGCCCACGCCCATCGAAAAGAGCGTGTCGAAGAGCTCATAGCGCAGACGCTCTTCGATAACCTGCTCGCCTTGGCCTTCGAAATGCATGGATTGGATGACCTCGGAGTGTAGAAAGAGGTTGTGGGGCATAACGACCGCACCCAGGACACTCACGATAATCGCGGCAGAGCCAGTGGGCATACTGGGCGTGATCCAGCTTGCGGCGGCTTGCGGCCAGTCGACCTTGACTAGTGCAAGCTCGGCCAAAAACGAGAGTCCTACCACGCCTACGAAGGCGATAATCCAGCGCTCGGCACGCTTGTAGGAGCTCGTCATGAGCATCGCCATCGATACTGCTGCCACGATGACGCAGCCGGCACGCACGGGCAGTCCAAAGAGCATCTGGAGCGCAATCGCGCCGCCCAGGATCTCGGCCATGGCGGTGGCGATGGTCGCGAGGTAGGCACTGGCGAGCACCGTGCGCCCAACGAAGCGGGGGAGAAAGCGGGTCGTGGCCTCGGCAAGGCAGGCGCCCGTGGCGATGCCCAAGTGCGCCGCGTTGTGCTGCAGCACAATGAGCATAATCGTGGACAGTGTGACGATCCACAGCAGCGCGTAGCCAAACTGCGAGCCCGCGGCCATATTGGAGGCCCAGTTGCCCGGGTCAATAAAGCCGACGGTCACGAGCAGCCCGGGGCCGATGTGCCGCGCAATGTCTAGGCCTCCGTGACCACCGGTGCGTCGGGAGCCAAAGTGTTGTTTGAGATGGTTGAGCATGGTGAGCTCCTGCGTGCCGTTTGTTTGACGCCGCAAAGGATACCCGTTTTAGGCTCAAAAGTTAACCATGACTAACAAAATTATTGCATTTGAATAGGATGGTGAAAGGGAGTTGCCGAAATGTCTTGATCTGTAACAACTAGGGATGGAAATTGGGTCTAGGTGTTACAGATCAAGACAAGAAGAAATGGTCCTATGGAATATCTCGATCTGTAACAGTTAGCTGCAAAAACCGGCCCTTCATGTTACAGATTGAGACATTCGGAACCGTCTCTCGAAAACATCTCAATCTGTAACAGTTAGTCGTCGAAATTGGGTCTTCCTGTTACAGATTGAGATGTTTGAAGAGGTGAGTTTGCAGGCCGAACTTGGGGCCTATGTTGTCGCCCTTGAGGTCGGCGGTGTCCACTCATGGGGCGTGCGTTACGCAATTGTTTCGAAACGGGCGGGAAACACAACGGGCCGGTGATGCCCCTAGTATGCCTATTCAACTGATTGTCTAATATCTAGGGGAGGATCGCGATGCAGGCAGATTCCGCTCAGCAGCAGGGCCTTTATCGCCCCGAATTCGACCACGATGCATGTGGCATCGGCGCGCTTGCCGATATCAACGGTGAGCGCCATCACCAGATTTTGGACGATGCGCTGTCCATTCTGGTCAACTTGGAGCACCGCGGTGGCACGGGACTCGAGAAGAACACCGGCGACGGCGCTGGCATCCTGTTCCAGGTTCCGCATCACTTTTTCCGTAAAGAGGCTCAAAAGTGCGGCCAGATTCTGCCGGCAGAGGGCGACTATGGCGTGGCCATGCTGTTCTTCCCGCAGGACGACAAGGGCGTAGAGGATGCCCGCCGCGTGTTTGAGGAGGGTTGCGCCGAGGCCGGCGTGCCGCTGCTCTTTTGGCGCGAGGTGCCGGTCGACCCGCACGACCTGGGCGAGACGGCCCGCGCCTGCATGCCTACCATCCTGCAGGCCTTTCTGGGTCGCCCCGACGACACGCCGGCGGGCGACGCCTTCGAGCGCCGTCTGTATGTGTGCCGCCGCACCATCGAGAAGAAGGCCGACGCCGAGTTTGCCCTGCGCGACAAGATCTTCTATGTGTGCTCCATGAGCTCGCGTACTATCGTGTACAAGGGCATGCTGGTCGCCACGCAGATGCGCCGCTTCTTCATCGACCTCAACGACGCCGCCGTCAAGACGGCCGTAGCGCTTGTCCACTCGCGCTACTCCACCAACACCACGCCCAGCTGGGAACGCGCGCACCCCAACCGCTTTATCATCCACAACGGTGAGATCAACACCCTCAAGGGCAACGTCAACTGGATCCGCGCCCGCGAGCCCAACCTGTACAGCCCCGTGCTGCAGCACGATCTTGAGCGCGTGATGCCCATCATCAACCGCGAGGGTTCTGACTCCGCGATTTTGGACAACGTGCTCGAGTTCCTGGTCATGAACGGTCGCCCGCTCACGCGTGCCGCGTCCATGCTGCTGCCCGAGCCGTGGGACCACAACGACAGTCTGAGTGAGGAACGCCGCGCCTACGATGCCTACCAGTCCATGCTCATGGAGCCGTGGGACGGCCCGGCCGCCATCGCCTTTACCGACGGCCGCACACTGGGTGCTGCTCTCGACCGCAACGGCCTGCGTCCCGCCCGCTACTATGTGACGCGCGACGGTCGCTTTATGCTGGCAAGCGAGGTGGGCACCATCGAGGTGAGCCCCGAGAACATCCTGACGAGTGGCTGCCTGGGACCGGGCCAGATGCTCGAGGTCGATTTTGCCCGCGGCCGCGTGATCTACAACGATGAGCTGCGCGCTCGCTATGCCAAGGAAAAACCCTACCGCGACTGGATTGCCGAGGAGACGCTGACCGTCGACGCGCTCGATGAGCCCGTTGCAGCAACGCCCGCCGAGGACGCCGAGGTGCCCGCCGCCGTGCGTATGGCCAAGCTCGGCTACCACTGGGATGACGTCGACGAGGTCGTGCGTCCCATGGCCCAGCAGGGCAAGGCGCCGCTCGCCTCGATGGGCATCGATGCGCCGCTGGCCTGCCTGTCCAAGAAGACGCGCTCGTTCTTTGACTACTTCTATCAGCTGTTCGCCCAGGTCACGAATCCGCCGATCGATGCCCTGCGCGAGCACATGGTCACCTCGACCACGCTCTACCTGGGCAACCACGGCAACCTGCTCGAGGACTCCCGTACGGCCTGCCAACTGGTGCGCCTGGAGCGCCCGTTGCTCAACGAGGAGGAGTTCGAGCGTATCTGCGCTATCGACCGCGTGGGCTTTAAGACCCGTCGCTTCCGTGCCGTCTACCGCCGCGATGCCGGCGAGGGCGCACTGCAGGCTGCGCTCAAGCAGCTTGCCGAGGACGTTGAGGCTGCGGTCCGCGACGGCGTGAACATCGTGGTGTTGAGCGATCGTGCCGCTGCGGGCGAGGTGCCCGTGCCGTCGCTGCTTGCCGTGGGCTGCGTACACAACCACCTGATCCGCGCCGGCGTGCGCACCTTTGCCGACATCGTGGTGGAGTGCGGCGACGCCGTGTCCCCGCATGACTTTGCGGCACTGGTGGGCTACTCCGCGAGCGGCATCTATCCGTACAACGCACATGCGTGCATCCGCGATCTGGCGGTGCACGGCGATCTGGACGTGACAGCCGAGCAGGGCATCGCCAACTACAACAAGGCTGCGACCGCCGGCATCGTCTCCATCATGTCCAAGATGGGCATCTCCACGGTGCAGAGCTACCATTCGGCGCAGATCTTCGAGGCCGTGGGCTTTACGCCGGAGTTCGTCAACGCGTACTTCGCCGGCACGGTGAGCCGTGTGGGCGGTATGGGTGTCGAGGACGTTGAGCGCGAGCAGAATGAGCGCTATGACGCCGCGCTCGCTATCCTTAAGAGCCCGGCTCCCGATCAGCTGCCCACGTTGGGCCTGACCAAGTGGCGCCCGCTCGGCGGCGAGGATCACCTCATCGATCCGCAGACTGTCTACTTGCTGCAGACCGCCTGCCGTGAGGACAGCTACGACACCTTTAAGGAGTACAGCGCCCGCCTGCACCGCACCGGCCGTGCCGTGCGCCTGCGCGACCTGCTGGACTTTGATGCCAGCGGCCGCACCCCGGTTTCGCTCGGCGAGGTGGAGCCCGCGCTCAATATCGTCCGCCGCTTTAACACCGGCGCCATGTCGTACGGTTCCATAAGCAAAGAGGCACACGAGTGCATGGCCATTGCCATGAACCGCCTGCACGGCCGCTCCAACTCGGGCGAGGGCGGCGAGGACCCGCGCCGCGAGACCCCGCTGGCCAACGGTGACTCTAAGAACTCCGCCATCAAGCAGGTGGCAAGCGCGCGCTTTGGCGTGACGAGCCGCTACCTGTGCAGCGCCTTCGAGATTCAGATCAAGATGGCCCAGGGCGCCAAGCCCGGCGAGGGCGGACACCTGCCCGGCAAGAAGGTCTACCCCTGGATCGCCGAGGTTCGTCAGTCCACGCCCGGCATCGGCCTGATCTCGCCTCCGCCGCACCACGACATCTACTCCATCGAGGACTTGGCGGAGCTGATCTTCGATCTTAAGAACGCCAACCCCGGTGCGCGCGTGTCGGTCAAGCTGGTCAGCGAGGCCGGCGTCGGCACCATCGCCACCGGTGTGGCCAAGGGCGCTGCCGACAAGATCTTGATCAGCGGCCACAATGGCGGCTCGGGTGCCGCTGCGCGCGACTCTATCTGGCACGCGGGTCTGCCGCTGGAGCTCGGTCTTGCCGAGGCCCAGCAGACGCTACTGCAAAACGGCCTGCGCTCGCGCGTGGTGCTCGAGGCCGACGGCAAGCTCATGGACGGCACCGATGTTGCCGTCGCCTGCCTGCTGGGCGCCGAGGAGTTTGGCTTTGCGACCATGCCGCTCATCTCGATGGGCTGCCTCATGCAGCGCGACTGCCAGCAGGATACCTGCCCCGCCGGCATCGCTACGCAAAACTGCCGCCTGCGTCGCGGCTTCCGCGGCAAGCCAGAGCACGTCGAACGCTTTATGCTCTTTGTTGCCGAGCAGCTGCGCGAGGTCATGGCGAGCCTGGGCTTCCGCACCGTCGACGAGATGGTCGGCCATCCCGAGTGCCTGCGCCAGATCGAGGTCCCGGGCAACCGCAAGGCCAACCTGCTCGATCTATCGCCCGTGCTGGCGAGCGCGACCTGTGAGTTTGGTGCCCACATCCCGGGTGCCGACGGTCGCCACTTCCTGCCCCAGATGGCTGCGGACAGCGAGCTCGACAAGACGCTCGATTCCACGCTGTTTGTGCCCTATACGGCCGATGCCCGTGCGCACCTGCGCCCGATTCGCTTCCGCGCCGACATCGCCAACGTCAACCGCTGCGTGGGCACCATCTTGGGCAACGCGGTGACCAAGGCGCATCCCGAGGGCCTGCCCGCCGGCTCCATCACCATCGATTGCGATGGTTCGGCCGGTCAGAGTTTTGGCGCGTTCCTGCCGCGCGGCATAACGCTCAACGTGTGCGGCGACGCCAACGACTACTTTGGTAAGGGCCTTTCGGGCGGCGAGGTGTCGGTGCGCCCCAACCCGCATGCGACCTACAAGTTCGACGAGAACATCATCGTGGGCAACGTTGCGTTCTTTGGCGCTACGAGTGGCCGCGGCTTCATTAACGGCCTGGCCGGCCAGCGCTTTGGCGTACGCAACTCCGGTGCCACGGTGGTGGTCGAGGGCTGCGGCAACCATGGCTGCGAGTACATGACGGGAGGTCTGGCGCTCATCTTGGGCGAGGTCGGGCAGAACTTCGCCGCCGGCATGACGGGCGGCGTGGCTTACGTCTTTGACCAGTACGGCACGCTCGATGCCCGTGTGAACCACGAGAGCGTTGAGCTTAAAGCCCCGACGGCCGGTGAGCTTGCGCAGATTCGTGCGCTCATCCAGGAGCACGTGGACGCGACGCAGAGCCCGCGCGGTATTAAGCTGCTCTACAGCTTTGAGACGATGAACAAGCACTTTGTGAAGGTCATTCCAACCGAGTACGAGCGCGTGCTGGCGATTGTCGCCGCCGCCGAGGCCGTGGGCAAGACGCATGCGCAGGCCGAGGAGCTGGCGTTTGACATTGTGACCGGCCGCGCGAGTGCCGCGGATGTCGCTCGCTTTGATGTGGCGGGTGGTGTCGCTGGCGCTGCGCCCGCCACCGCCAGCTCTGTTGCTTCGACCAAGAAGGAGGCGTAAGTGCCATGGGTAAGCCCGGTGCTTTTCTTGATATCGATCGCGTGACCCACGAGCTGCGCCCCGTGGAGGAGCGCAGCCGCGATTTCGATCCGCTGTACGTGGAGCTCGACGACGATGCGCGCCGTGCCCAGGCGAGCCGCTGCATGATGTGCGGTGTGGCGTTTTGTCAGATGGGCGCGAGCTTTGGCAAGGCACGCCCGAGCGGCTGCCCACTGCACAACCTGATTCCCGAGTGGAATGAGCTGGTGTACCGCGGCCGCTGGGATGAGGCTACCGAGCGCCTGTCGCTCACCTCGCCCATGCCCGAGTTCACGAGTCGCGTGTGCCCGGCGCTGTGCGAGGCCGCATGCAACCTGGGCTCGGTCGATGGCCAGCCCACGACGATCCATGACAACGAGCGCGCGATTAGCGACCATGAGTGGGCCAACGGCGGTCCGCACCGCTTTGAGCCGGCAGGGGAGGGTGCACCCACGGTTGCCGTGGTGGGCTCCGGTCCCGCTGGTCTGGTGGCAGCATGGGAGCTTGCGCGTCGTGGGGCCCGCGTGACGGTGTTTGAGCGCGACGACCGTCCGGGCGGCCTGCTCATGTACGGCATTCCCAACATGAAGCTCGAGAAGTCCGTGGTCGAGCGCCGCGTGGCGCTCATGCGCGAGCTGGGCATTGTGTTTGAGCTGGGTGCTGACGTGAATGATCCTGCGGTGGCTGCCAAGCTCGACGACTTCGATGCCGTTGTGGTGGCTGCCGGCGCCCGTGCTCCGCGTGGGCTTTCGGCTGCGAACATTGATGCCCCGGGCGTAGTGTATGCCGTGGACTACCTGACGGCTTCGACCGTCTCGGTGCTCGATGGCGGCGAGCCCGCGGTGAACGCGCGCGGCCTGGACGTTGTGGTCATTGGCGGTGGCGATACCGGCAACGACTGCGTGGGTACCGCGGTGCGCCAAGGGGCGCGCAGCGTGCGCCAGTTTGAGTTCTTGCCGGCTGCGCCCGATAAGCGCGCGGCGAGAAACCCCTGGCCGCAGTGGCCCAACATTAAGAAGACCGACTACGGCCAGCAGGAGGCTATTGCTGCGATGGGCGGCGAGATGCGTGCCTGGGGCGTGGATACGCTCGAGGTGCTGCTGGACAAGAAGGGTGCGGCTGCGGGTCTGCGCGTGGTCGATTTGGACTGGTCGGCGGGAAAGCCCGAGCGCATCGCGGGCTCCGAGCACGAGGTACCGGCGCAGCTGGTGCTCATCGCCTGCGGCTTTACGGGCCCAGAGCACGGTGTGTTCGACGCCGTTGGCGTGCCCGTTGCCACTGCTGGTCGTCCGCTGCCTGTGATGGCCGCCGAGGGCTCGCATCTTGCGGCGCGTGTCGACGGCGTCGCCGCGGATGCCGCGCCGGTGTATGTTGCCGGTGACGCTCGTAACGGCAGCTCGCTCGTGGTGAACGCTATGGCCGACGCCCTGGCCTGCGCAGCCGAAGTCGCCGAGGCGCTGGAGCTGTAAGGCGGCTGTCCACAGCTGAATCGACAAGGGCTGTCCCCAACGGCTGGCCCAAATGGAACGTCCCCAAGTGCCGGCAGCTGGGGACGTTCCTTATGTGCCGGCATTCGGGGACACTCCTTGCGGGTTTGCGACCGATTTGTTCGTTTGCCGACGTACGGGTGTTCATTTGTCGACTTCTTGGGCTGTGGTGCTCTGCTGTTTCTGTGGTGACCGGGGGCGCTTGGCTCAAAAGGGCGGGTTGGCCGTCTATGTTTACCTGCTGTTTTGTTGCGGTGCGCATTTTCGGTCAAGCTTTTCGTCAAGTGTTTGGTCAGCATCTGGTTTGCAGCCGGAGGCCTATTTTGCCCGCGCTGGTCGTGGCTGCCCACCCTCCTCGTAAGCTCAAATTGAGGTCCATCAGTTTGAGGAGGATGCCGTGACTGACCAAGTTTTTGACCGAGCAGAGCTGGCTGAAGCCGTCGGCAACGATATTGCCGACATGGCTCACTTTTGGATGCTGCGGAAGTTTCAATTCCTGGAGTCGGCGCGCGAACAGTTCGAGATTATCGTCGATCCGTGGCTCAGCTATTGCGAGGAACCTTCTCAAAACGAAATCATGGCCTACAACATGGCATTTACCGATTGGCTGCTCTTCGAGCGCCCCTATCGCCATGGTAAGACGCTACTCGAGCTGTATGTTGACGAGCCGCCGGCATCACTTTCGCCTGCCTCGTTTAAGCGGCTCGAGCAGGTACGCGACACGCAGTATTTCTCACGCTTTGGCATTTTGGACAAGGATCCTGCGTCCGGCATGGTCGTGCTGAAGGACACGCACACCGATCATGGCTTTGATGTCTACGACCCGCATATCGTGCAAAAGGAGCATTGGAGCGACGGTGCGATTGCGGTGCGCCTCGCCTGCGTCGACGATGTCTGGCTGACGGCGGGGCAGCTCTACCTCTACGACATAGCGCGCCTGAGCGATACGGCGATCGACGGGCCTGGCGCCGTCCATCCGGAAGACCTGGAAGATGGCTTCGACACCTCGCGTATCAGCTTCTTTCTGAGGCTGGTCCGCGACATCATGGGCGCCCAGGGGCGCTACGTAAAGTCCCTCAACATCTACGAGCAGGAGTGGGAGCAGGGGATGTGACTGGTGTCGCCCTGCTGCCTTGACTTTGTCTCAATCTGTAACGTTTGGCGGCTGTTTGGGCCCGTAACTGTTACAGATTGAGACGGAAGGTTGGCGGCTGCCGAAAGATCTTGTTCTGTAACAACTAGAGGCTCAAAGACTGTCTTCCTGTTACAGATCAAGACATTTGTCAGCGGAGGCAACGGTGACGATGGTCCATTTGTCTGACGTGGTGGTGATGAAAGTGTCTAATACCGTTCTCAAACACAAGCATACGACTCGCAACACGCTGGCGCGGAACAGGATGCTTGCGCGTCTCACGGAGACGGCCAAGCAGGGTGCGCTGCTCGCAACGCATGACAATACCGAGCTCATGTGGCTGCGACGCCATGTTGGAACCGACGATATCGCGGAGCCCGAGCCGTACCTGTTCTGTTTTCAGCATGATTGGGATGCATTGACGCCGGCGGAGCGAGCGCTGAGGACTATCAAAGGGCTTGCGGAATTTCATCCCGATTGGGCGTTTTGGGGCTATGACGCGGCGCTTTTGTGGGGTTTGGAGGTGCCGAATGATCTGCTCGGGCCGCGTTTTCTTGTTAAGACGGGCTGTTCGATGACGTTGAACAGCGGGTGCAGGTTGTTGCGTCCGCAGATGGCGGGCGCGCTCGAGCGTGTTGATGGCGTGCAGGTGACGTCATTTTGGCGCACGGTGGAGGATTGCTTGCTTCGTGCGCCGTTCTCCTACGGGTTGGCGATTGCCGATTCTGCACTGCGGGCGAAAGGCGTTTCACGTGGGGATTTGTGCGAGCGCCTCCGCGCCGATTGCGAGGGCAGGCGAGGGTATCGCAGGGCACAGGTGATTGCGTCGTATGCGGACGGGATGTCCGAAAACGGTGGCGAGTCTCGGTTTCGAGCGTTCTTTATTGCATACGGCTTTCCGGTTCCGGAGTTGCAGGTGGAGTTTCGCGATCCGCTCGATTCGAGCCAGGTGTTTCGGATCGATTATTTTTGGCGGCTCGAGGACGGGACGTGTGTCATCGGCGAGCTCGACGGAAAGGTGAAGTACACCTTGCAGAACGGCGAGGGCCGGGAGTCGGTCGACCCATTCGTGGCAGAACGTCAACGGGAGTCTCATCTGACAATGCTCGGGCACAAGGTGCTTCGGTTTACGTTTGATGAGCTCAAGAATCCGGGGAAGCTGGTTGAGAAGATGAGGTTGGCGGGTATTCCGCGACGGCCCGATTTGGCTGAGGAGTGGAGACGTCAGTGGTATGGGCGCTGAGAGGTTTTGTCTCAATCTGTAACGTTTAGAGGTTATTTGAGCTCGTGACTGTTACAGATCGAGACATTTCCCTGGTGTCGCTGGGGTGGGACTGCAACGTATTCCGTCCCCCACATCCCCTCCTCCCTCCGTTAACCGATGCGTCTGCAGCAATCCAGCGGGACTAGGTGATAATGGACAAATGTTCATGTTAATCGTGAGGGAGGAGCTCGATATGGCGTCTGCCGATCGTCCCACGTTGTTTATCAATGCGACCATTCTGGATGGTTCGGAGCATATGGAGCCGCAGCCCGACATGGCCGTGGCCGTTGAGCGCGGTGTCATCACGTGGATGGGGCCGAGTGCTGTGGCGCAGGCGCCTGCGGGTGCCGAGGTCATCGACCTGGCAGGTGCGTATCTCATGCCCGGTCTCATCAATATGCATGTGCATCTGTGCGGTTCGGGCAAGCCGGTTTCGGCTGGCGATGCGGGCGCGCTGATGAAGAAGCTCGATAATCCCGTGGGGCGCGCCATCGTGCGCCATATTCTTAAGGGCAGCGCCCAACAACAACTGGCAAGTGGCGTGACCACGGTGCGCGGCGCGGGCGACCCGCTGTTTGCGGATCTTGCCGTGCGCGATGCTATCGATGCCGGCAAGTATCAAGGTCCTCGCCTGGTGGCGCCGGGAACGGGCGTCACGGTGCCGGGCGGCCATGGTGCGGGCCTGTTCGCCCAGGTGGCCAACAGTCCCGCCGAGGCAGCCGAACAGGTGCGCGACCTGTATGCGCGCGGTGCCGACGTCATTAAGCTGTTCGTGACGGGCGGCGTGTTCGACGCCACCGAGGTGGGCGAGCCGGGCGTGCTGCGCATGCCGGTCGAGGTTGCCGCGGCGGCGTGCAAGGCTGCGCACGAGGTGAGCCTGCCGGTTATGGCCCATGTCGAGAGCACCGAGGGCGTGAAGGCCGCGCTTGAGGCCGGCGTTGACACGATTGAGCACGGCGCTCCGTTGACGCCCGAGATTCTGGAGCTGTACCGTGGCGCCGCGGGCACGCAACTCGAGGGGCGTGCGCCCAGTGTTACCTGCACTATCAGCCCGGCGCTGCCGTTTGTATTGCTCGACCCGAAAAAGACCCATTCGACCGATACGCAAAAGAAGAACGGCGACATCGTGTGCTCGGGCATTATCGAGAGCGCCCGTGCCGCACTGGAAGCTGGCGTTAAGGTGGGCCTGGGCACGGACTCGAGCTGCCCGTTCGTGACGCAGTACGACATGTGGCGTGAGGTGGCCTATTTTGCCAAGTATGTCGGCGTGAGCAACGCCTTCGCACTGCATACGGCTACGCAAGTCAACGCCGAGCTGCTGGGGCTGGACGGCGAGACTGGCACGATCGAGTGCGGCAAGGCCGCCGATATCTTGGTGACGCGCAAGAACCCGCTCGATGACCTGTGCGCCTTGCGTGAGCCGATGCACGTGATGTGCCGTGGCGATCTGGTGCGCAAGCTCAAGGTGAAGCGTATTCCCGAGGTGGACGCCGAGCTCGACGCGATTATGGCCATGCCAGCCGAGGCGTTGGCCGAGGAGCTCGCCCGCGACGGCGTGGCGTAGATGTGACAAAGGGACAGCTCCGTTGCCGCATACAAAAAGCCGAGGTCTCAACACGAGGCCTCGGCTTTTTTATCGAACAAATACTTAAGATTTGGGACAAACAAACCTGATTAATTTGTCCCGCGTGCGGGCGCTAGGAGCGGGTTTCCATCTTGGCGTGGCACTTGGGGCAGGTGACGCGGATCTTGCCCTTGCCCTTGGGGACGGAGAGCATCTGGCCGCAGTTGGGGCACTTGAGGTATGCCGTGGTCTTGCGCCCCTTCCACATCTTCTTGGCCGTGCGCTTGGCACGCTCAAAGTCTTCCTTACTGGTGCCGGCTGCGCGTGAGGTGCTGGCCGCTGCAGCTCCGCCGCCCAAGCTAGCTACAAACTTGCCCAAGCCGGGTACGTTTGCAGTCGCGGCGACAAAGGCCTCGTTCTCCTTGTGACGTGCGTCGATATTTTTGGACAGGCCGCGCAGCACGCCAATCACGATTACGGCGATGGCAATCCAGCTGAGCCACTGGATGCGGGCTATCGATCCGATCATCGCGATGACGATGCCGGCAAAACCCATCACGATGGTGAGTTCATCGGCACCATTGCGACCCTTCATAAAGTCATTCATGCAAATTGCCTTTCGTTCGATATGCTGCACGCCTTTATACCCGATTTAGAGCAAAGGGGACAGGTTAATCTGCACCAATGTGGTGCAAACGTACCTGTCCCCGATGCACCAAGATGGTGCAAAGCGGTCTGTCCCCATCGCACCAATTACTTGGCGAGTTTGTCGACGACGCGCTCGATCTCGGCGAGCTTGGTGGCCTTGAGTTCCTCATCGCCCGATTCAATTGCCGAAGTCACACAACCCTCAATGTGAGCCTTGAGCACATCGGCGTTGATGCGCGCGATGAGCGCCTGCGTTGCCATGAGCTGCGTGGAAATATCGACGCAGTAGCGGTCCTCCTCGACCATCCGCAGGATGCCGTCGATCTGACCACGTGCCGTCTTGAGCATGCGGGTTACCGATTTATGGTCTGCCATCATGGCGGGTCCTCGTTTCTGGTCGATCTTTCGGATGTCCCCGTCAGTTGCGGTGAAATACGGACCGTTCAAAGGCCTAGGGCGGCACAACAGTCCGTATTTCACCGCAACTTCTGAGGATTGAGTAGGCAGCGTCTGCTACGCGGCGGTCACCGAAAGGGCGTGGAACTTCTCGCCGGCGCCCTCGACGGCGGCAGTGAGCTGTTCAGCGGTCACGGTGTCGGCGCACTCCACCTGTACGGTCTGAGTCTCGTGATCGGCGTCGGCGTCGGTCACGCCGGCAACGTTGAGCAGCGCCGTCTCGACGGTGGCGTCGCAATGGCCGCACATAAGGCCGGAAGTCTTGATTGTGTATCGCATGGGTATTCCTCTCTGTTGTGTCGGCTTTCCCAGGCACCCGACCTTGACCTTCAAGCCGTCGCTCGCGTACCAAAGTACGCGTCGCTCCTCTTTCAGGTCAATCTCGGGCACCTGGAAAACCCGTTCTAAATGGACTTAATGGTGAGCTTATTTTGCCACTTTTGGCTTAAAGGATTTTAAGCGCAGCGCGTTGGACACGACGCACACGCTCGACAGGCTCATGGCCGCGGCGCCAAACATCGGCGAGAGCTGCCAACCGGTGAGGGGGAAGAACACGCCCGCCGCCAGCGGAATGCCGATGCCGTTGTAGAACAGCGCCCAGAACAGGTCCTGCTTGATGTTGCGGATCGTGGCGCGCGAAAGCTCGATGGCGCGGGCGACGTCCATGAGGTCGCTGCGCATGAGAACCACATCTGCCCCTTCTTTGGCGATGTCGGCGCCGGTACCGATGGCAAGGCCCACGTCGGCGCGCGCCAGGGCGGGGGAGTCGTTGATGCCGTCGCCCACCATGGCGACCTTGCTGCCCGCATCCTGCAGCTCGCGCACGTGGCGTTCCTTGTCGGCGGGGAGGACGTCGGCGATGACCTGCTCGCTGCTCAGTCCCACGCGGCGGGCGATCGCTTCGGCTGTCACGCGGTTGTCGCCGGTGAGCATGCGCACGTCGACGCCAAGCGAGCGCAGTGCGGCGATGGCCCCGGCGCTCGTCTCCTTGACCTCGTCCGCCACGGCGATGGTGCCGACAAGCTCGCTGTTCTTGGCAAAGAACAGTGGCGTCTTGCCCTCGGCCGCGAACTGTTCGGCAAGGCCGGCGGGAACCTTCACGCCCAGCTCGTCCATCAGACGCACGTTGCCGGCGGCGATGACATTCTGCCCCTCGCGTGCCGTAACGCCTCGCCCGGGCACGGCGGCAAAGTCCTCGACCATGCGTGCGACGATTCCGCGCGCCTCGCACTCGGCCATAATCGCCTCGGCCAGCGGGTGCTCGCTTGAGCGCTCCAGCGCAGCGGCCAGCTTGAGCAGCGCCTTTTCGCTCATGGCGGGCGATCCGTCGGCACGCGTGGCTACCACGATATCGGTCACGGCAGGCTTGCCGCGAGTGACCGTTCCCGTCTTATCGAGCACCACGGTGCCCACGCTGCGCAGATTCTCCAGCGCCTCGGCGCTCTTAAACAGAATGCCCATCTCGGCGCCCTTGCCGGTGCCCACCATGATGGCGACGGGCGTGGCCAGACCCAATGCGCACGGACAGCTGATCACCAGCACGGCCACGGCGGAGGTGAGCGCCTCGTTTATGCCTGTCTCTTATACACATCTGACGCTGCCGACGAAGGCTTAGGTGTAG
>UQPL01000008.1:0-20925 GCA_900542895.1 uncultured Collinsella sp.
CGAGATCTGCGCATGTCTCGTGGGCTCGGAGATGTGTATAAGAGACAGGTCCGCTGCCGTGCCGGTGGGCGTTATGTCGCTCCTGCTGACCGTGGGCTCTTTTGCCCTGGTGCACAGCGCCGTCGGTCAGACGGGCGGTACCCCGAGTGCGCGCGGCATCACCGTGGGCGCCTTTGCGCTCGTCATTAATGTGATCTACAGCATCATCTTGCTGTTTATGGGTTTGGAGACGAGCTTTGTCGTGGCGATCTTCGGCCATGCGCTGCCGTCCTCGATTCTGACGGGTCTGGTTGCCATTCCGTTTTTGATGTCCGGCGTCGTGCCGCAGTCCGGCTATGGATTCTCCGCACGTGGCGGACGCCAGACGGGTATGCGCTTTAAGCCCAAGACCCGCAAGCTCAAATAGGGGAGGCCCGTAGATGTCTTCCCAGTTGACGGTTATTATCGCTGGTATCGTGCTGGTTGTGGCCATCGTGGTCGCGCTGGTCATCATGCGTCGTGGCGATTCCCGTTTTACCTACGATACGCAGCATGGAACGGCCCCACGCGCCACCGAGGGCGAGGGCAATACCGCGGCGACCGCCTTTAAGGGCCGCTTTTCCATCCTCACCACGGGTGTGGGCGCGATGTTTGCGGCGCTTGCCGTCAAGCTGTGGGGCATGCAGATGGTCTCGTCGGACTATTACGAGAAGCAGGCTAATAGCAATCAGACTCGCACCGTTACCACACCCGCTGTGCGCGGCCGCATCCTCGACCGCAATGGCGTGGCGCTTGTCCAGAACCGTCCCTCACTTGCTGTCGTGGCCTACCGCGACCTTGCCGAGGATGAGGTTCTGGTTCGCCATCTTGCCAACGTGCTTGGAATGCCTTACGTGGCGGTCCTTCGCAATATTCAGGACAATACAGAGGGCGCTCAGAGCCTGCATACCATCGCGACGGACGTCCGTCGCTCCACGGTTGCCTATATCAAGGAACACGCCGGCGAGTTCCCGGGCGTCAAGATTGCCGAGCGTACCGAACGCCAGTATCCATACGGCGAGACGGCATGCCATATCTTGGGCTATACCGGCACCATTACCTCCGAGCAGCTCGAGGCCCAGAATAAGAAAACCTCTGGCGATGATGATGCTTCTGCTGGCAAGATTACGTACCAGTCGGGCGATATCGTGGGCCAGGCGGGCGTTGAGAGCTACTACGAAAACCTGCTGCAGGGTATTCGTGGCGAGCAGACCGTCAAGGTCGATGCCTCGGGCAATGTGACCGGTCAGGCCGGCGCCGTGCCCGCGAAGGCCGGCTCCGACATTAAGCTCACGCTCGACCTTAAGATCCAACAGGCCTGTGAGACGGCGCTGGCGAGCGCTATCGAGCTTGCCAAGACCACTGGCTACAGCAATGCCGGCAACGGCGCTGTGGTGTGTCTCGATCCCAACAATGGCGAGATCCTGGGCATGGCGAGCCAGCCCAAGTTCGATCCGTCCGTCTTTATCGGCGGCGTCTCAAATGACGTATGGACCGAGCTCAATGATGACAAGGGTTCGCACCCGCTGCTCAACCGCGCCATTAGCGGACAGTATATGTCGGCTTCGACCATCAAGCCGCTCTCGGCACTGGCCGGTCTTGAGTTTGGAACCTACACTTCAACGCAGACAACCAACTGCACGGGTTATTGGACGGGTCTGGGCAAGGCTTGGGGCAAGCGCTGCTGGCTGACGTCTGGCCACGGCACCATGACGCTGCAGTCGGGTATCGCCAACTCGTGCGACCCCGTCTTCTACGACATGGGTAAGGCGTTCTTTTATGACGAGCAACATCCCGAGGGCCTGCAGGAGGTCTTTCGTCGCTGGGGCCTAGGCAAGACCTGCGGTATCGATCTGCCGAGTGAGGGCGCGGGTCGTATTCCCGATGCCGAGTGGAAAGAGTCATACTTCACCGACGCCTCTGCCGAGGACCGCAAGTGGAATGCCGGCGATATGACCAACATTGCTATCGGTCAGGGCGACATCCTGGTGACGCCCCTGCAGATGGCGTGCGCCTATATGGGTCTTGCCAACGGCGGCAAACAGTACGTGCCTCACGTGTTTTTGTCTGCCGTGTCGCGCGATGGCGACGGCGATGCCTATAAGTACAATGGCAAGGGCAAGAAGAAGCGCCTGGAGGCCAAGATCAACAGCGATTCGGATTTGGCTCTTGTTCGCAACGGCATGCACGACGTGATTTACACGGCATCGACGTCCCTGGCGGCGCACTTTGGCACCCTGACGCCGCAGGTATACGGCAAGTCGGGCACGGGCGAGAAAAGTGGCGAGGACGAATACGCGTGGTTCTGCGCCTATGCACCGGCCGATGATCCCAAGTATGTCATCGCTACCGTCCTGGAGCAGGGCGGCGGTGGCTCAGATACCGCGATGCATGTCGTGCGCGACGTGCTCGGCGTGATTTATGACGAGCCCGATACCTCTTCGGCCTCGGGCGATTCTTCGGTTCGATAGGAGGTTGCGATGGATTTTTCTCCGGCGGATCTGTTCCGTTCAACCAAGACCGGCTCTCGCAGCAGCCTGGACCGCGTCAACAAGCAACTTTCGGCCTCGCGCGGCACGTTTCGCCAAAAGGTGCATATCGGTGTGCTCGTGGCTACTGTGGCGCTCGTCGCCTACGGTGCCATCATTATCTGGTCGGCTTCGCAGTTTAAGGCCGATGCTTCGTTCTCGCGCCATTTGCTGGGAATTGGCATCGGAGCGGTGCTGGCGGTGCTCGTCTGGCGAACCGACCTGCGCGGTATTTCCAATTTCTCGACGGCGTTGCTCGTCATCGACCTGATCGTGATCCTCTCGCCCAAGATTCCGGGTCTGTCCTATACGGGCGGTCTGGGCATGACGGGCTGGATCAAGATTCCCGGTATCGGCTTGACGTTCCAGCCGGTTGAGCTTGCCAAGCTCATCACCATCTTCTTTATTGCTACGCTTGGCTCGCAGTATAACGGTCGCATCGATACCGTTCGCGACTACGTCAAGCTCTGCGGCATGCTGTCCATTCCGTTTTTGGCCGTCGTTGCCATGGGCGACCTGGGCTCGGGCCTGGTCGTGCTGGTTTCGGGCGCCATCGTCATCTGTATGAGCGGTGCACGCCGCGAATGGGTGCTGTCGACCTTGGCCCTGCTCGTGGGCCTGGTGGCCCTCGTCCTGGCGCTCGATTCGGTCTTTGATTCGTTGCTCGGCCACGATGTGCTCATCAAGCAGTATCAGATGAACCGTCTGACGGTCTTTATCGACCCCGATAATGCCGATTCGGACGATGCCTACAACCTGCAGCAGTCGCTTATCGCCGTTGGCTCGGGCGGCTTCTTCGGTAAGGGCTTGGGCCATGCGACGCAGTCGGCCGGCGGCTTTCTGCCTGAGTTCCACACCGACTTCGTCTTCGCCTTCCTGTCCGAGACCTTTGGCTTTTGCGGTTCCTTTTTGCTCCTGTGCCTCTACGTGCTGCTGATCTTTTCGACGATTCGCGTGGCCTTTAAGTGTGAGTCACTGTTTTTGCGTCTTTCGTGTGTGGGCATCGTTGGCATGTGGGCGTTCCAGACCTTCGAAAACATCGGCATGTGCATCGGCATGATGCCGATTACCGGTATTCCGCTACCGTTTATTAGCTTCGGTTCGTCTTCGATGATGATTCAGCTGCTGACGGTGGGTATCGTACAATCCATATGGCGGCATCGTTCGGGCGCCGCGTAATTGCTGGAGGGGTTTGCTATGAAAATTCCCGTAGATAAGCTGACCCGCGCTTTTAAGATGGGCGCGTCCGTTAAGAAGGATTCCGATACGCCGGTGCGCGTCTCGGTCTATCTGGATTCGTCCGCCTCGCGCTTTCTGGCCGAGACGGTGCGTGACGCCTTTGTGCCGCAGACGACCTCGGGCATTGTGCGCGTCGAGCGTCTGGGGGAGGAGCGAATTGCTCCAAAGACCGATACCGATGTGGTGCTGGTGCTCTCGTGTGGCTCCGACCGCTTGGAGAGTGCCGTGCAGGAGCTCGTGATCGCCGGCGCGCCCGTGTGCGTGCTTGCCGAGTCTGCTGTGGAGGTGCCGTTTATCGAGGAGTCTACGCCCATGCTCGGCGTGGTGGCGGCAACCGATAAGACGTTTCTGCTCGAGACGCTTGCCCGCTGGATTCTCGATCGCACCGACAAGGAAACGGCTTTTGCGGCGAACTTTGCCTTCATGCGCATCGCGGCGGCCAACCGCATCATCACCTCGTGCGCACTCACCAATATGGCGACCGGTGCGCTGGTGTTTTTGCCGGGCGCCGATTATCCCGTTATGGCGCTGGCGCAGGTGGGCATGCTCTTTGAGCTCGCTGCCGTTTTTGGACGCGGCATTAAGCCTGAGCGCGGCTACGAGGTCGCGGGCGTGCTTGCCGGCGGTCTTGTGATCCGCGCGGTCACCCGCGCGCTCGTCAAGCAGACGCCGCATATTGGGTTTGCCGTCAAGGCGCTCACTGCTGCCGCGGGCACCTACGGCATGGGCCGTGCGCTCGTTTCGCTCTACGAGCGCGATGTCGACTACAGCCGTGCTAACGAGGTGGTCGCTGCCACGTTCTCCCGCGTTCGCGATCTGGTGACCACGGTCGCGGGCGCTACCCGTCCTATGGCGTCCTACCAGGACGCATCAGATCTCGCTGCTTAGGGGTTTTCCGTTGCGCGTTGCATACCAAGACTGTTTTCATTTAATTGAGCCGTTGCTCGCCAAGGTCGAGAAGCCGAGCCGCTATATCGATCACGAGTGGGGCACGCTTTCCAAGGCCGATGCCGACTACCGTTGCTGCCTGATCTATCCGGATGTGTACGAGGTCGGTCTGCCCAACCAGGGTATCGCCATCCTCTACAACATCCTTAACCAGGCCGAGGGCATCTCCTGCGAGCGCGGCTATGTGCCGTGGCCCGATATGGGTGACGCCATGCGCGAGGCGGGCATTCCGCTGCTGTCGCTCGAGGGTGCAGCGCCGGTCGCTTCGTTTGATATCGTTGGCCTGCATGTGCCGCACGAGATGGCGGTGACGAACTTCCTCGAGGCTCTCGACCTCGCTGGCATTCCGCTGTTGGCGGCCGACCGAGGTGAAGACGACCCCATTATCATCGCCGGCGGTCCCTCGGTGTACAACCCCGAGCCGTACGCGGCCTTCTTCGATGCCATCCTCATCGGCGAGGGCGAGGAATCGCTGCTCGAGACCTGCCAGTTGCATCGCCGTCTGCGTGACGAAGGAGTCCCGCGCGCGCAGATTGTCGAGCAGCTTGCATCCATTGCCGGCAACTACGTGCCGTCGCTCTACGAGGTGCGTCACGACGAGCCCTGCTCGCCGCATGGCTACACCGTGCCGCGTGAGGGCAAGGATGCGCCGACGGTGGTCTTCAAGCGCGTCGTCGAGGATTTCGGCGCCACGAATCCGTTGTCGCAGTCGTGCGTGCCCTATGCGCAGCTGGTCCACGACCGCCTGTCTATCGAGATTCTGCGCGGCTGCGCCCGCGGCTGTCGTTTTTGCCAGGCCGGCATGACGTATCGCCCGGTGCGCGAGCGCTCGGCCGACCAGATCGTCTCGTCGGTGATTCAAGGTCTGGAAAAGACCGGCTATGACGAGGTGTCGCTGACCTCGCTCTCCACGACCGACCACTCCTGCATTCGCGACGTGCTCGGCAGGCTCAACCGTCGCCTGGAGGATACGGGTATTCGCGTGTCTATTCCGTCGCAGCGCTTGGATTCGTTTGGCGTGGATATGGCCGAGTCGGTCGCCGGCGAAAAGAAGGGCGGCCTGACGTTCGCGCCCGAGGCCGGCAGCCAGCGCATGCGCGACATCATTAACAAGAACGTGACCGAGGAGGACCTGGACCGTGCGGCCAAGGCGGCCTTCGAGGCCGGCTGGAACCGCATGAAGCTCTACTTTATGATGGGCCTTCCCGGCGAGCGCGACGAGGACATCGTGGCCATCGCCAATCTGGCCGATCACGTGCTGGAGCTCGGTCGTTCCGTGGTGCCCAAGGCTCGTCGCGGCTCGATCTCGGTGTCCATCTCGGTTTCGGTCTTTATCCCCAAGGCTGCCACGCCGTTCCAGTGGTGCCCGCAGCTCGACTACGACGACGTCAAGCGTCGCCAGAAGCTGCTCATCACGAGCGTTCGCAACCGTGCCGTCCGCGTGCATTACCACGATGCCGAGACCTCGCTCATCGAGGCCGCGCTGTCCCGCGCCGGTCGTGACATGACGCCCGTCATCATCGACGCTTGGCGCTCGGGCTCTCGCTTTGACGCCTGGGTAGAGCATTTCTCGCTCGATAACTGGAAGGAAGCTGCTGCCAAAAACGGCATCGACCTCAATGAGCTCGTGCACCTGCCCTACGAGTTGGACTGGCGCCTGCCGTGGGAGCATGTGAGCCCCGGCTGTACGCGCGGCTTCCTCGAGCGCGAGTACCGTCGCTCGCTCGAGGGTGTCACGACTCCCGACTGCACCCGCACGTCGTGCACCGGCTGCGGGATCTGCCCCACGCTCCACGCCAAGAATGTATTGATGGGTGATCGCGCATGAGTGAGCGCCTGACCGACAACCCCACGCTCTTTAGACTTCGTGTTCGCTATGGCAAGCGCGATCGCCTTAAGTACCTGGGCCATCTCGAAGTGATCCATACCATTGAGCGCATCGTGCGCCGTGCGGGACTTCCCTATGCCGTCACGCAGGGCTTCTCCCCGCACATGCGCGTGGGCTTCTCTTCGGCGCTACCGGTGGGTACGTCGTCGACCTGCGAGTGGTATGACCTGTTTATGACCGAGTTCGTGGCGCTCGACGAGGCGTTTGGGCGCCTGGCTGCGGCGTCTCCGGCCGATCTGGCGCCCATCGAGGCGGCGTACATCGACGTGCGCACGCCGGCGTTGACGGCGCAGCTCACGCGCCTGTCGTATCGCATCGACCTGCACTTGGATCCCGAGGCGCTCGTATGCGCCGACGAGGTGCGTCGTGCGATCGACACGCTGCGCGCGGACCATGGCATCGACTACGCGCGTGGCAAAAAGAGCAAGCGCTTGGATTTGGATCACACGCTCGTGGGCTATGAGCTCACGGCGGGGGAGCGCCCGGATCATTTGGTGCTCATGCTCGACACCCATGCCGACAACGAGGGCTCCATGCGTCCGGAAATTTTGCTTTCCGCTGCTGATGTTTTGTTGCAGGGCTTGACCCCGGGCGTGGATGCACCTATTGTTTCCACCGGTATGCAAGACCTCGTGACCATCTGCTCCTACGATGTCGAGCGTCAGAATCAAGCATGCGAGGACGACGAGGGCCGACTCGTCAGCCCCATACCTGTGCGAACTTGTGGATTTGCTCCACATACTCGTTGACGGGGGTATTTTCGCCTGCTACTATATTCGGCTGTTGCACTAACTGATGCATGAAGGGCAAGTAAACATGTACGCAATCGTTAACACGGGCGGCAAGCAGTACAAGGTCGCCACCGACGATGTCATCACCGTCGAGAAGATCGAGGGCAATGAGGGCGACAAGGTCACCCTGCCGGTTATCTTCCTCAACGATGGTAAGAAGATCGTCACCGATCCCGACAAGCTGGCCAAGGCCAAGGTTACCGCTCAGATCGTTGAGCAGTTCAAGGGCGAGAAGCAGCTGGTCTTCAAGTTCCACAAGCGCAAGCGCTATCGTCGTCTGAAGGGTCACCGTCAGCAGCTCACCAAGCTGAAGATCGTGAAGGTTCAGGCTACCTCCCGCGCCAAGAAGGCTGTCAAGGCAGAGGCTGAGGCTGTTGCCGAGGCTCCCGTCGCCGAGTAGATTACACTCGTAACGAAAGAGTAGGTATACACAATGGCACACAAAAAAGGACTCGGTTCCTCCCGTAATGGCCGTGACTCCCGCGGTCAGCGCCTTGGCACGAAGCGCTATGCCGGCCAGACGGTAACCACGGGCACGATTCTCGTCCGTCAGCACGGCACGCACATCCACCCGGGTGAGAACGTTGGCCGTGGTAAGGACGACACGCTGTTCGCGCTGGTCGACGGTACCGTTGAGTTCCACAAGGGTATCAAGCACAGGGTCAGCGTACGCCCGCTCGCGAACGCGTAATTCACCCTTCATAGAGCACATATGTGGGAGGCACTTGAGTTTTAGGATTCAAGGGTCTCCCTCTTTTTGTAGGAGGCGATTCTGTTGTCACAGTTCACCGATATCAGCCGCATTAACGTTTGCGGCGGCGACGGCGGAGCCGGATGCATGTCGTTTAGGCGCGAGGCATTTGTCCCCAAGGGCGGCCCCGATGGCGGCGACGGCGGTCGTGGCGGCAATGTCGTCATCCAGGCCGATGCTCAGCTGTCTTCGCTGATCGATTACCGCTTTAAGCATCACTTCCGCGCCGAGCGCGGCACGCACGGGCAGGGTGCCCGTCGTAACGGTAAGAGCGGCGAGGACCTGATTCTCAAGGTCCCCATGGGTACCGTGGTGCGTGAGCTCGACCCCGAGACGCAGACCCCGATGTTCGAGATTGCCGATCTTGTGCACGACGGCGAGCGCGTTGTCGTGGCGCCCGGTGGCGCCGGCGGTCTGGGCAATACCCACTTTGTGACGTCGGTGCGCCGCGCGCCCGCGTTCGCTCAGCTGGGCGAGCCGGCCGAGGAGCACTGGATTGAGCTCGAGATGAAACTCATGGCCGATGCCGCGCTCGTGGGCTTTCCCTCGGTGGGTAAGTCATCGCTCATTGCGCGCATGAGTGCCGCCCGTCCCAAGATTGCCGACTACCCGTTTACTACGCTCGTGCCGAACCTCGGCATGGTGCGTGCCGGCGAATATTCTTACGTCGTTGCCGACGTCCCCGGTCTCATCGAGGGCGCGAGCGAGGGCAAGGGCCTGGGTCACCAGTTCCTGCGCCACATTGAGCGTACGGCCCTGATCATGCATGTCGTCGACATGACGGGCGGTTTTGAGGATCGCGATCCGGTTGAGGACTATCACATCATCAACCGCGAGCTCGAGCAGTATGGCGCCGAGCTTTCGGAGCGTCCGCAGATCGTCGTTGCCAACAAGTGCGATGCGCCGGGCACGGCCGACAAGATTGCCGACCTCAAGCGCGCAGCGCTCGACGATGGACATATGTTCTTTGCCGTGTCTGCCGTGACGGGCGCCGGCCTCAACACGCTGATGCTTGCCGTGGGCGAGCAGGTGGCTAAGCTGCGCGCCGAGTTGGCTGTCTCGGATGAGCCGGTCGTTCTGCGCGACGATGAGTGGGAGCGCCGTCGCCTGCAGCGTGAGAAGCGTTTCCGCATTGTTCAGGAAGAGCCCGGTGCCTTCCGCGTGGTCGGTCGTGCCATTGAGCGTATGGTCATCCAGACCGACTGGGAAAACGAGGAAGCTGTCATTTACCTGCAGCATAAGTTTGCGCGTATGGGTGTTGACGACGCGCTCGAGAAGGCCGGTTGCCGTGCGGGCGACGAGGTCCGCATTTGCCAGCGCGCCTTTGACTTTGAGGGCGCCGAGGACTTCTCGGAGTACGAGGAGCTCGAGGATGCTGGCGAGGACGTTGCCGTTGAAGCCATTGACGTGGCCGATGCTGCGGATGAAGGCGTCGAGGTTGTCGATGCGGCGGATGCCGAGGACGATGCCGAGACCTCGGAGGGCGAGTAAGCCATGTCGCTGCGCGGTGGAATCGGTCTGCCCGAGCTTCCTCTAGAGGACGGGCAGGAGTTTAGGCTTGGCATTATGGGTGGCACCTTTGATCCCATCCATTACGGGCACCTGGTGACCGCCGAGCAGGCGCGCGAGTCCCTCGACTTGGATGCCGTGCTCTTTATGCCGGCGGGCACGCCTGCCTTTAAGCTTGACAAGCCGGTGACGCCTGCCGAGGACCGTTACGCCATGACGGTCCTCGCCACCGCCGCGAACCCGGCCTTTTTGGCGAGCCGGTTCGAGATCGACCGTCCGGGCGTAACCTATACGGCCGATACGCTTCATGCCCTTCGCGACTTTTACCCGCCGCAGGTAAAGCTCTACTTTATTACGGGCGCCGACGCGATTATCGATATTGTGACCTGGCATGATGCCGAACGAATCGCTGAGCTTGCCACCTTTATTGCTGCGACGCGACCGGGCTTTGATATCGATACGGCGCGTGCCCGAATCAAAGAGTCGGGGCTGCCGTTCGACGTGCGCTATATTCAGATTCCGGCGCTGGCGATCAGCTCGACGAACATTCGTAAGCGAGTTGCCCGCGGCATGAGCGTGCGCTATCTTACGAGCGAGTCCGTGCTCGGCTACATTCGCAAACGCAGGCTATATGCCGATTTGGGCCAAGAAGATTTTGAGTGATGGGGGTCTACGTTGTCGGTAGAGGATCAGTTTGAGGGCGATGAGCGCGCGCTGCTCAAGCGCATTCAAGAGCTGCTCGATGTTCGCATGAAGGATAAGCGCAAGCGCTATGTGCATTCGCTGGGTGTTGCCGAGACCGCACTTCATCTGGCCGAGGTCTACGGCGTTGACCGCTTTGATGCCGCTGCCGCCGGCCTGATCCATGACTGGGACAAGGTGCTCTCCGACGACGAGCTGGTCACGCGCGCTCTGCATTACGGCATTAAGATTGCCGGCTCTCCTTCCGCCGCGACGCCGCTTTTGCATGGTCCTGTTGCCGCCTATGAGCTTCCGCAGCTTTTCCCCGAGTTGTCGCCGGCCGTTTTCCAGGCTGTCGACCGTCACACCGTAGGTGCCTGCGACATGACGCCGCTCGATATGGTGGTCTTTGTGGCCGATGCCATCGAGCCCAACCGCCACGGCGACTATGCGCATGCGCTGCGCAAGATGGTGGGGGAGTCGACGCTCGATGAGTTGTTCTTCTCCTGTTTTGCGCAGGGTCTGGTCTATGTGATCCAGTCCGGGCGCTATCTTTATCCCACGGCTATTACGATTTACAACCATTACGCCCAGCTGCGCTAGCTCGGGTGTGTCTAGAAAGAGGTATTCCATGGCCGACGAGACCATGACTGACGAGCAGATTCTTGAGAACGTGGAGCACAAGAGCTTCGTCGCCACGTCCGACCGCACTGCCGCCTCGCTGTCCGCGAGCGGTGTCGCCGCCGAGGATGTCGCCCGCGCCGCCGCGCAGGCCGCCTACGACAAGAAGGGCGAGGACGTTCAGGTGCTCGACCTGACCGAGCTTTCCGACGTGTGCGACTACTTTGTGCTTGCCACCGGTACCAACAACCGCCAGGTCGATTCGATCGTCGACGAGATTGAGGAGAAGGTCGCCGAGGCTTGCGGCGAGCATCCGTTCTCCATTGAGGGCCGCGAGCAGAAGACCTGGATGCTCATGGACTACGGCTCGGTTGTCGTCCACGTCTTCACTCCCGAAGCCCGCGACTTCTACCGCCTCGAGAAACTCTGGGGAGACGCCCCCCAGCTTCCCCTCGACCTCCTCTAAATGATTTTTCTGGGACGGGGATAAAATAATCATTGCTACCGTTTGCCGAACCGCTCACCTTTGTTGGGCGGTTCGGCCTATTTCTTCCTTTCCTTTTGTATGCTGTGACTACTGCATCCTTGGAAGGGAGGGTTTCGATGACTCGTGTTGCCCGTGCGTTGTCCGAACTCGGCCATTATCACGTCATGCTCAAGGGCTGTGCTGGCCAGCTGATCTTCGAAGACGATGACGATCGCCTTTATTTTCTCAATCTATTGAACAGACGATTTACGTCCGCTCATATTCGTCTTCTTGCCTGGTGCCTCATGGACAATCATGTTCACCTGCTATTTGATGATCTCGATAATCAGATGAGCGTTGCTATGCATGCGATTGATACGGCATATGCGAAACACTTCAATCAAAAAACCGGCCGCCGCGGACCGGTGTTCCAGGAACGATTCAAGAGTGTGATCATTTCTGACGACAAACAGCTGCTCCGTTGCGTCCGATACATACACGACAATCCTGCAAAAGCAGGTATTTCTTCTGCTCCTCTGTATCGCTGGAGCAGCTTCCATGAGTATTTCTCTCATCCCGAAATTTGTGATTGTGAAGGTATTCTCAATCTGTTTGGGGGTACGGAAGCGTTTTATCTTTCGAGTACCGACGGCAAGCCTAATCCCTATTTTATGCCCGAAGGTAAGCATATCTCCGATATGGATGCGCTGGAAGTTGCCCGGGCTCTTTTGGCTCCGCATGAGCCTTATCAGCTTAAAACTTTGCCGAAATCAGAGCGAAATCGTCTTCTGGCAGTGTTGAGGCATCGGGGGTTTACGATTGACCAGATTTCGCGTCTGACGGGAATTGGGACTAATATCATTCAAAGGGCGAAATGACGCTCCAAATGATTAAAAAATCCCCGTCCCAGAATAATCATTCGCAGCTGCCCGGCTTTCTTTTTGCCTTAGGGACTAATCGTTGAAGCGGGATTGGCGGCCGAAGGATAGGGCGGTGTCGCCGAATTTTTCTCGGACGGCGTCGATGGCGACGGAGAGGTCGCGACGGTCGCTCGATTGGGCCCCGCGGTCATCGACTTCGCAGAACAGGTCGGTTTGGATCCCACGTTGGTGTTCGAAGTCGCTCATGCCGATGCCCGCTAAGCGAACATGCATGCCTTCCTGCCAGATGTTGTCGAGCAGTTTGAGTGCTACGGCAACAAAGATATTCTCATCATCGGTGGGGTGTGGAAGCCGCCGCTGCGCCGAGCGTCCGCTGCCATACGAATATTTAAGCTTGAGCGTCACCGTGGCGCCCGTCAGTCCCTGGCGACGTAAGCGTCGTCCGACGGACTCACCCAGTAGGGCAATAGCCGCCTCAATATCCCCACGCTCAGTCAAATCTTTCGCAAAGGTGCGCTCGTTGCTCACCGATTTAACCCCGCGCTCTTCATCGAGACTCGTGACTTCAGAGATTTCGAGTCCCAGCGCACGCTGGCGCATGCGCTCGCCGTTGACGCCAAAAATAGAGGCCAAGGTGGATTTCGGTGCACGTGATAGCTCGCCGAGGGTGTAGATGCGCATGCGGCGCAGTCGCTCCTCGGCCGAGCGCCCGATGCCGCTCATGGCAGATACCGGCAGCGCGGCCAAAAAGCGCTGCTCGGTTCCGGGGCGCACGATGGTCAGCCCAAACGGCTTATCCCGCTCGCTTGCGATCTTTGCGACTGTCTTGTTGCAGCCCACGCCAATGGAGCAGGTCACTCCCAGTCCTGCCACGCGGTCGCTTATACGCCGCGCAACCAGCAGCGGGTCTTCGGGCGCAAAGCGACCCGGTGTGATATCGATAAAGGCTTCGTCGATGGATACGCGCTCAACGCGCGGCGTCTCCTCGGCAAGAATCGCCATGACCTGCGCGCTCACCTCGCGGTAGCGATCAAAGTGCCCGTGCGTCCAAATGGCTTGCGGGCACAAGCGCCGCGCCTCGACCGAGGCCATGGCAGAGTGCACGCCAAAGCGACGTGCCTCATACGAACACGTGGACACGACGCCACGCGAATCGGCGTCTCCGCCAACGATGAGCGGCTTTCCGCGCCATTCGGGATGATCGAGCATCTCCACGCTCGCAAAAAACGCATCGAGGTCCATCAAGCCCACCGCCGGACCCGTCCAGGGAGGCGGCGTGACGCCCGTGGCATCCTCATAACCGTATGTATGTTCGCGTCTTTCCATGTCATGAGTATACCGCGCAGCTCATGTGGGGTGCGTGTATGTGCTTGCAAATCCCGAATTCTTGTCTAAGATATGGATTTGCCCTCGACTACACCGAAGAAGTTGGTCTCACGGACTTCACCTGCCCGCGTCGATGGCGTATTATGTTCAACTGTTTGTTTGTAGTTGCAGCCTAAAGCTGCTTGGTTGGAGGAGTTTCCTTTGGCAGTCAAGATTCGCCTTGCTCGTCACGGCGCTAAGAAGCGTCCGTACTACCGTGTCGTCGTCGCCGATTCCCGCGCCCCGCGTGACGGTCGTATCATCGAGGAGGTTGGCCGCTACAACCCGATGACCGCCCCCAAGACCATCAACCTCGACCTCGAGAAGATCGCCGACTGGCAGTCCAAGGGCGCTCAGCTTACCGACGCCGTCGCCGCTCTGGTCAAGGCCGCCAATGAGGGCGAGAAGACCGAGACCGTCGTCAAGAAGTCCAAGAAGCAGCTCGCCAAAGAGGCCGAGGCCGCTAAGGTTGCCGCTGAGGCCGCTGAGGGCGCCGAGGAGTAAATCGTGCCTGAGGTTGACGCTGCACAGCTCGAGGGTGAGGCAATGCTCTCAGATCGCATCGCCGATCTCGTCGAATATCTCGTTGTTCAGATCGTCGACGACCCGGATTCCGTGAGCCTTGAGGTCATCGATGGTGACGACGCCTCTACGATTGAGGTTTCGGTCGCCGAGGATGACGTCGCTAAGGTCATCGGCCGTCGTGGCCGTACCATCAAGGCCATTCGCACGCTCGCCCGTGCGCTGGCCGCTCGCCTCGACACTGCTGTCGAGGTAGAGGTTCTGGGCTAGGACCTTGAGGTCCCAGTACAAAAACATCGCCCGTGTGGTCAAGCCGCACGGAAGGAAGGGGGAGGTCCTCGCGCAGCCGCTGCGGGGGCTTCCTTCTGTATTAGAGCCGGGTATGCGTGTCGCCCTGACACCGCCGGCGCTCAAGCGCGACCGCTTTTGCACGGTCGTGTCCGTCACCGATACGGGCGATGGCGATCTGGTCTCGTTTGAGGGCATTGACGACTTGACGGCCGCCGAGGGCATCACGGGATGCTACGTGCTGGCAAATCGTGACGACTTTGAGCTCGATTCGCTCGACGCTGCCTATACCGACCTGTTGGGTCGTGAGTTGGTCGACGAGCGCTTCGGATCGCTCGGCACGATCGTCGAGATCATGTCGACGCCCGCTAACGATGTTTGGGTTGTCGAGGGCGATCGGTACGGCGAGGTACTGATTCCCGTGATCGAGCAGGTTGTGCTCGATCTTCCCGACACAGGAACAATTTACGTCCATGTTATGGACGGCCTGATCGATATGGACAAGTAGGGAGGACAACATGCTGATTGAGACCCTTTCGGTCTTTCCCGAGATGTTTGAGCCCGTCATGTCCACGTCGATTTTGGGCCGCGCCCGCAAGGCCGGCCTTTTTGATTTTAAGGCGTATAACCTGCGCGACTGGACGCACGATCGCCATCGTACCGTCGATGACGAACCGTACGGCGGCGGGCAGGGCATGCTCATGAAGGTCGAGCCCATCGCCGAGGCCATCGAGGACATTAGCTCCGAGGGTCCCAAGCCCACTGTGGTGTTCTTTACCCCCTGTGGCGAGCCTTTTACGCAGCATGTGGCCGAGCGCCTGCTCAAAAGTGAGCGCCTGCTGTTTGTGTGCAGCCGTTACGAGGGCGTCGACGAGCGCGCGTATGCGTATGCCGATGAGCGTCTGTCGATCGGTGACTACGTGCTCACGGGCGGCGAGCTGCCCGCGATGGTCGTTGCCGACGCCGTCGTACGCCTCATTCCCGGCGCCCTTGGTGACGAGATGAGCAACGTCGACGAGTCGTTCTCGACCGCCGAGGATGGAGGCCTGCTCGAGTACGCGCAGTACACCCGTCCTGCCGAGTTCAACGGCGAGGGCGTGCCTCCGGTGCTTGTGAGCGGCGATCACGCCAAGGTCGATGCCTGGCGTCGCAAGAACGCCATCGAGCGCACCTGCCGCTGGCGTCCCGACCTGATCGAGACTGCGCGGCTCACGCCCGAGGAGCGCGCTTACGCGCAGGAGATTTTGGACGCTTCGTATTCGCAGAGCGAGGAGTGAGAATGGTTCCATCGCAGCATTCCGCGTTGAGGGGCGCTTTTGAGTGGATCGCGGTCATCGCGATCGCACTGGTCGCCACCTTCTTGATTCGCTCGTTTGTGGTCGAGCCCTTTGTGGTGCCCACCGGCTCTATGGAGGACACGATCGAGATTGGCGACCAGATCCTGGCACAAAAGGTGAGCCTCGAGCTCGGTCAGCCCGTCAAGCAGGGCGATATCGTGGTGTTTCACAACCCCGATGGCACCTCCGAGCATGATGTTCTTGTCAAGCGTGTTATTGCCACGGCCGGCCAGACGGTCGACCTGCAGGACGGCAAGGTGGTCGTTGACGGCCAAGCGCTCGATGAGGACTATACGACCGGCATGAGCTGGCCGCTTTCCGTCCAGGCGCCTACTGCCCAGGTGAGCTATCCCTACACCGTCCCTGACGACTGCGTGTGGGTGATGGGCGACAACCGCGAGAACTCTGCTGACTCCCGCTACTTTGGCCCGGTCGACCGCTCCGAATTGATCGCCGTGGCGCTCGTGCGTTACTGGCCGCTCAACCGTCTGGGCGCTATCGACTAAAAACCGCTATAGTACAGTACCTAACCGTGTAATCGTTTCGACGAGGGGATATTAGAGGCATGAACGCTTCATCGCTTTCCTTCCAAGACATCATCCTGCGCCTCCAGCAGTACTGGGGCGAGCAGGGCTGCGTCATTATGCAGCCCTATGACTCCGAGGTCGGTGCCGGTACCTTCCATACCGCGACTACGCTGCGCTCGCTCGGTCCCGCCGAGTGGCGCACCTGCTATGCGCAGCCTTGCCGCCGTCCCGCCGACGGCCGCTACGGCGAGAACCCCAACCGCATGCAGCACTACTATCAGTTCCAGGTGCTCATCAAGCCCTCGCCGGTCAACGCCCAGGAGCTCTACCTGGGTTCGCTGGCCGCCATTGGCCTGGACCCCAACGACCATGACGTCCGCTTTGTCGAGGACGACTGGGAGAGCCCGACCCTTGGCGCCTGGGGCCTTGGCTGGGAGGTTTGGCTCAATGGCATGGAGGTCACGCAGTTTACGTACTTCCAGCAGGTGGGCGGCATCGAGGTCGACCCCGTGCCCGTTGAGATCACCTATGGCCTGGAGCGTATCGCCATGTATGCGCAGGGCGTCAACTCGGTCTACGACCTGGTGTGGAGCTACCTGCCCGACGGCACGCCCATGACCTACGGCGACGTGTTCCTCGAGAACGAGCGCGAGTTCAGTGCCTATAACTTTGAGGTCGCCAACGTCGAGATGATGCGTCAGAAGTTTGACGACTACGAGGCCGAGTGCCATTCCTGCCTGGAGCGAAAGCTGCCGCTGCCGGCATATGACTGTGTCATGAAGTGCAGCCACGCTTTCAACCTGCTCGATGCCCGTGGCGCGCTGTCCGCGGTCGAGCGTGCCAACTACATCCTGCGCGTCCGCGCCGTCGCCAAGGCGTGCTGCGAGGCCTATATGGCCGAGGTCGCCGGAGTCAACGAGAATGCCGACCAGGAAGGCGAGGTGGCGTAAGCCATGGCAGACGCTAAGGATTTCCTGTTTGAGATCGGTACGGAGGAAATGCCCTCTGCACCGCTGAATAATGCCGTCAAGCAGCTTGGCACCATGATCGCCAAGGGTCTCGACGAGGCCGGTCTGGCCCACGGCGAGGTCCGCGTGATCTCGAGCCCGCGTCGTCTGGCTGCACTCGTTGCCGACGTCGCCACCGCGACCGATGAGGTTCACGAGGTCAAGCGTGGCCCCGCGGCCAACATTGCCTTCGACGCTGACGGTAACGCCACCAAGGCCGCCCAGGGCTTCGCCCGCAAGTGCGGTGTGGCTGCCGAGGACCTGGTCCGTCGCGAGGACACTGACGGTCGTGAGTATGTGTTCGCCGAGAAGAATATTCCCTCCGCACCGGCTACGCCGATTCTGACCGCTCTGTGCGAGAAGACCATCGCCGGCCTGCAGTGGCCCAACTACCGCAGCCAGCGCTGGGGTCACGAGCATGCGACCTTTGTTCGTCCGGTCCGTTGGATTTGCTGCCTTTTGGGCGAGGACGTTGTGCCCGTGTCGTTTGCCGACGTGACGAGCGGCAACACCACGCGCGGTCATCGTGTACTTGGCCCTGGCGACCATGTGGTTGCCAGCCCCGCTGTTTATGAGCAGGTGCTCGAGGACGCCGGCGTGCTTTCTGCCGAGCGCCGTCGCGAGGCCATCCTCGCCGGTATCGCCGAGGTCGAGGCTGCCCGTCCCGGCTGCCATGTCGATACGCCCAAGAAAGTCTTTGAGGAGGTCATTAACCTCTGCGAGTGGCCGACGGTGCTCGTCGGTACCTTCGATGAGGAGTTCCTTAAGGTCCCGCACGAGATCATCTGCGAGTCCATGCTCACCAACCAGCGCTACTTCCCGATCTATGACGGCGAGGGCAAGCTCACGCGTGAGTTCGTGGTCGTCTCCAACAGCAAGCCCGAGAACGCCGAGCGCGTGATCGACGGCAACGAGCGCGTCGTGCGCGCCCGTCTGGACGACGCAAAGTTCTTCTACGAGGAGGACCTGAAGATCTCCCTCGACGAGTTCCGTGAGCGTCTGGCCAAGGTTGCCTTCCAGGAGAAGCTCGGTAGCGTGCTCGCCAAGTCCGAGCGCATCGAGCAGCTCGCGCTCGCTATTGCCCGCGAGGCTCATCTGGGCGCCCATCTTGCCGCCGACGCTGCTCGCGCCGCGCACCTGTGCAAGGCCGACCTGGTGTCTAACGCCGTCGTCGAGTTCACGAGCCAGCAGGGCGTGATGGGCGGTTATTACGCGACCGCGATGGGGGAGAACGACGAGGTCGCTCATGCTATTCGCGATCACTATCGTCCTCGCTTTGCCGGTGACGAGCTGCCCGAGGGCACCGCTGGCTGCATCGTGGCCTGTGCCGACAAGCTCGATACCATCGCCGGTATCTTTGCCATCGGCGAGCCCCCGACCGGCTCTTCGGACCCCTACGCGCTGCGTCGTGCCGCTATCGGCATCATCAACATCCTGCGCGACCGCCTGCCGATCGACCCCACGTCGCTCATCGACTTCGCCCTCGAGCTCTACAGTGAGCAAGGCATTGAGTTCGACGCCGCCGAGGTCGCCCAGCAGGTTCGCGACTTCTTCCATGGCCGCCTGGTGAGCATGGCCCGCGACGAGAAGATCCCGGCCGATACCGTCGCCGCCGTCTCCGCGGTGCACATCATCGCCCCGTCCGTCTTCTTCGCCCGCTGCGCCGCCCTCGACGAGGCCCGCAAGAACGACGCCGAGACGTTCGACAACCTGGCTACCGCCTATGCCCGCGCCGCGCACATCTCCAAGCCCGAGCTGGGTGCGGAGTACGACCGCGCCCTGATGGGCGAGGTCGAGCTTGCGCTTGCCGATGCCTCCGAGGCCGCTCAGACCGCTGTCGATGCCGCCCTTGCTGCCGAGGACTACCCGGCCGCTTTTACTGCCCTCGCCGCCCTGCGCGCGCCCATCGACCGCTTCTTCGATGAGGTCATGGTCATGGACAAGGACGAGCAGCTCCGCGATAATCGCCTTAAGCTGCTCAACCGCTTCGAGGCCGTTTTTTCCGGCATCGCCAACATCGGTGAGCTTGCTCGCAAAAAGTAAGCCAGCCTGCGCATAAGCGCAAAAGGAGCCCCGCATGGATTGCCCGGTCACCGCTCGTCCCACCGTTATCGTTATCTCCGACTCGCTCGGTGATACCGCTTGTGAGGTGGTGCTTGCGGCGTCCGGGCAATTTGATGAAGGGGCTTTTCGCGTTTTGCGCCTGCCCAAGGTGGTCTCCGTGGAGCAGGTCAAGTCATTTGTGGGGCCGCGCGTCGATGCCGACCATCGCGATATCGCCGTGTTCCACACCATTGTCGATCCGGCCCTTCGTGCTCGTGTGCTCGACTACTTGGGCATGCTGCACATTCGCTCGGTCGACCTGATCGGTCCGACGCTCGCCGTGCTGTCGTCGCTCGTCGGCGTGCCGCCCAAGGGCGTTGCGGGCGTGATTCACAAGACCGATGACCGCTATTTCCATCGTATCGAGGCCATGGAGTATTTCGTTGAGCACGATGACGGGCGCGGCTGCGACGATCTGTCGGGTGCCGATATCGTGCTGTTGGGCGTATCCCGTACGTCCAAGACGCCGCTGTCGATGTTTTTGGCCTATCAGGGTTATAAGGTTGCCAATGTTCCTTTGGCCCATGGCATGGAGCCGCCGAAGTCGATTTACGAGGTTGACCCGATGCGCCTGTTCGGCCTGATTTCGACCGTCGATGTGATTTCCGAAATTCGCGATAGCCGCTTGGGCGATGACTACGCCCGTGCCGTTGCCGGCTCCTATGCCGAGCCCGAGAGCGTGCGCAGCGAGCTCGAGGAAGCTCGTGCCCTCATGAAGCGCCTAGGCTGCTTTGTGGTGCGTACCGACGGCAAGGCCATCGAGGAAAGCGCTGCCGAGATCATTAGCCACTTGGAGGAAATCCAAGAAGCTCGCGCCCGCCGAGCCACCCGCCGTGCCTAATAGTAGTAGCATTTTGATAAAGCGATTTAGCAAAAACACTGCATCTGACCTGCTTTTTTATTGTAGTGGTATCTTCATAAGGTAACCAACTTTACCTACCGTTTACCGCCAGTTTTAGCACGTTTACCAAACCGCGTATCCTCTGCTCAAGCCCGTTTAAATCCGGCCGTATAGTTCCCTCACGGCCCGCATCCGGCGGGTCGATTCGTTACCACGGTCGTGCGCGTAAGCGCATGGAAGGGGAAGTATTGTGAGCGATTGCAAGAGGGTTTACCGTTTTGGAACCGACGCCCAGGGCACCTGTGTCACCGAGGGCGACAAGTCCATGAACTTCGTGCTTGGCGGCAAGGGCGCAAACCTTGCCGAGATGAGCCGCACCGGCCTGCCGGTTCCCGGTGGCTTTACCATTACCTGCCAGACTTGCGTCGAGTACTCCGGTGCCGGCAACGTCTGGCCCGAAGGCGCACTCGATGAGATCGTTGCCGCCGAGGCCGACCTCGAGGCCCGCTGTGGCAAGAAGCTCGGTGACGACAATGATCCGCTGCTCGTGTCAGTTCGCTCGGGCGCTCCGTTTTCCATGCCCGGCATGATGGTCACGGTCCTCAACTTGGGCC
>UQPL01000009.1:0-20584 GCA_900542895.1 uncultured Collinsella sp.
GCCTGCCCAGCTTTCCCTTGCTCGATGTAGCAAACTTGGTGTGCAACGTGCGCGCGGGCTACGACTTTCATAAGGCGAGCAGTGTGGAGCAACTCAAACACGCGACAGTTCCCATGCTGTTTATCCACGGCGACCAGGACACCTTTGTGCCGTACAGCATGCTCGACCAAAACTACGACGCGTGCGCCAGCAAGGTCAAGCAAAAGCTCACTATCCATGGCGCCACCCACGCCAAGAGTGCGCAAGTTGACCCCGAGCTCTACTGGAATACGGTCGATGACTTCCTCGACAAGAATTTTTAGGCAAATAGTACGGTTTACTGGCCTATCTGACCCCCTAGCACTTCCGAAAAGCCGCCCGTGGGCACTGTGCTCACGGGCGGCTTTTACTAACAGTTGTGCTACAAAGGCGCTTGTTTTGTCTAATTGCTAGGTGCTACTTGACCTCGATGAGCTCATACTCGCTCGTGCCCAGGCCGATCTTCTCGGCATGCGCGATGCACACTCGCCAGTCGGTGTCGGGATGCGTGATGCAGAAGGGGTCCTTAGCCTGCTCGCCCTCCAGATGCTCGTGGTTGTGCTCCATCTTGGCCGCGCTATCGGTGAGCTCGGTGTTGGGCAGCGGCTCGGATGCCATGACAGCATCGGCGCAGGCCTGGTCGATGGCGACCGGGTCGAAGCTCGCGAACATGCCGATATCGTTGACGATAGGCGTGTCGTTTTCGGGATGGCAATCGCAGTTGGGGCTGATATCCATGGCAAGCGAGATATGGAAGCTCGGGCGTCCGTCGACGACGGCCTTGGTGTACTCGGCGATCTTGCAGTTGAGCACGTCGGCCGCGGCGTCATAGCCGGGCTTGATGCAATCCTGGTTGCATGCCGCAATGCAGCGGCCGCAGCCCACGCAGCGATCGTGGTCGATGGCGGCCACGTGCACCGTGCGAGTAGCGCCGCTGGCAAGCTCACGCTCGCGGGTGTCGTCGAACGAGATGGCGTTGTGCGCGCAGATTTTTTCGCAGGCACGGCAGCCAACGCAGTGCTCGATCGCGACGTTCGGCTTGCCGGCGGCATGCTGCTCCATCTTGCCGGCACGGCTGCCGCCTCCCATACCCAGGTTCTTCATGGCGCCGCCAAAGCCGGCCTGCTCATGGCCCTTAAAGTGGGTGAGGCTAATCACGATATCGGCATCCATGAGCGCCTGACCGATCTTGGCCTCGCGCACGTACTCGCCACCCTCGACCGGGACGAGCGCCTCGTCGGTACCCTTGAGGCCGTCGGCGATGATGATCTGACAACCCGTGGCATACGGGGTAAAGCCGTTCTGGTAGGCGGTATCGATGTGCTCGAGCGCGTTTTTGCGGCTACCGACATAGAGCGTATTGCAGTCGGTGAGGAAGGGCTTGCCGCCCAGCTCCTTCACGACGTCCGCGACAGCGCGGGCGTAGTTGGGGCGCAAAAAGCTCAGGTTGCCCAACTCGCCAAAGTGAATCTTGATGGCGACGAACTTGTTCTCAAAGTCGATCTGCTCGATACCGGCGCGACGGATGAGGCGCTTGAGTTTGTCGAGCTGGCTCTCGCGAGCATGCGTGCGCAGGTTGGTGAAGTACACCTTAGCGGGTGCTGCGGGTGCAGTTGCGGTCATAGATCTATCCCCTCGGTCTATATGGCGTTACAGACATAGAGGATGGTACCAGTTAAAGCAGAGTTAAAGTCAAGTACGGCACCTAGTCATTGGGGACAGACTTAAATGACTGAAACCACTCATTGGGAACAAACCACTCATTGGGGACGGACTTAAATGAGTGCCTCGCCACCTGGCAGCTAGGGACGTTCCTTTCCTGCCGGCAGTTGGGGACAGTCCTTGCCCCAGCCTGGCCAGCGAGTCGGCGAGTCAGCAAAGACTGTCCCCGATGACTAGTCATTTAAGAACGTCCCCGATGACTACTCTTGGACTTTGAGTGCCTCGGCCAGGCTGACACGCTTGATGGAGCGCGTGTGTAGCAGCGCCACGACCAGGTAGGTCGCAAAGCCAATGCCGACGCATGCAGCCATGGACCAAGCGGGCACGTAGATCTCGATATTGCCGTTGTAGGCGAGCAGCATCGAGCGGAAGATGGCCGTGAGCGAGCCAATAATGACCGGCAGGCTCAGCACGAGCGACGCCGCCACGCACAGCGTGATCGAGCGGATGTACAGATGCGAGATCTCGCTATCGCGATAGCCAAAGACTTTCATGTAGCTGATCGAACGGGCGCTGTGGTCGATCACCGCCTTGGTCAGCAGGTACATAAACAGCAGGAAGATAAACACCGCGAGCCCGATCATCATTCCGATCATTTTGCTCATCATGCCGATGAACTGGTCGCCCACGGCGCGCATATCGTCGGGCGTGGTGTCGCCGGCAAAGTAGCGCGCGTCGAGGTCGAGCTTCTCGTCGCTCACATAGCCGTTAAAGTAGGCGGCATCGTTGTCGAACAGCTCGTTAAAGTCTTCGATGCTCATATAGATATTCATGTCCGACTTGGAGCCCCAGGCACGGTCCTTGCCCGCGTACTCAAGGGAATAATGCTCCCCCTCGTACTTGTCGATGAGCGTGACCTTCTGGCCCTCGCTCCAGCCAAACTTGTCGAGCAGGCCGCCGCCAAAGACGACGCGCCCATCACCAACGTTGAGGTCTTTCCAATAGCGCGAATCGGGCGAGATGCCGTAGACGGAAATCGTCTCCTGCCCATTTCCATCGCCGCGGTCGTATTGCAGCTGGTAAACGGCGTATTTCTCGGCCTGTGCGATTGTGTCCGCGCCGTTGTCGGTTGTATTGACCGGGTGGATATCGTCGTTGTCAGTGTCGATCTTAGAGGCCTTGTCGATCAGGTCGATAGCCTCGTCGCGGCTGCAGCCGAGGGCATCGGCAAGATCGTCAAGGCGCGCGTAGAGCGCATCCTTCTTGTCCTGGACGTTTGCAAGCGCATCCTGCGCCGCAGTCAGGCTCTCGGCAGACGGAGCGCTGGTCGCAGCATTGGCTGCCGCCTGCGCTGCATCGGCCGCGTCGTCAAGCTCGTCATCGGCATCCTGAGCGGCGGAAAGCAGCGCGCCGTCAACCGACTGCAAGCGCTCGAGTGCTGACCACTGCTCGCGCTCCTCGGCAGTGCCCTCGAGCTCCAGCGGCGCCTTGAGCGTGTACTGGTGCTCGGCGACCAGGCTTGTCTCGAGGTTGTCCGCGTAGTGCGTCATCGTGGGCAGAATCGCCAGGCCAAAGAGCAGCAGCAGCGAGGCAAACGCAATGCCCACGAAGAGCGTGGCGAAGTTGCCCAGGTTGCGCAGGAAGATGCGCAGGCGGAAGCGCGAGACAAAGCCCATGCGCTCCGGCAGCTGCAGGCCGCGCTTGGTGCCCGATTTGCCGCTCGCCTCGTAACGAAGGAATTGCAACGGCGTCTTGCCCATTTTGCGAAGCAGGCCCACCAGCGTGATGAGGATGAGCGCGGCGGCGGGAACCACGGCGCACTTCACGAAGATTTCCCAGCTCCAGTACACCTGGAAGGGCGGCAGGCTGTACGAACCGTAATAGAGGCTGCGCATGGGCTCGGTAAAGAACACAACGCCGAGCGCAGTGCCTAAAAGCGCCGCGACCACGCCCACGATGGCGGGAAGTGCAAGGTAGTGCAGCACGATCTCGCGTCGACGATAGCCGCTGGCGAGCAGCGTGCCGATGATGGCGCTCTCCTCCTCGATGGTGGCGTCGGTAAGGACCACAAAGACAAACGCCATGATCACGATGATGATGTCGAGCAGCGTCATCCACATCATGGAGTCGCCGTCCACGTCGTCGCGCGCATAGCCAATGCCCTGGTTGGAATCGGCATCGATCAGGTCGTCCACGCGCGCATCGGCGTCGGTCAGTGCCTCGACCATATCTTGCTCGGCGTCGATGCGATCCGCGGTGGGGAGGTCGCGATCGGCAAAGGCGAAGGAGTAGGTGTAGGCGGGTGCGCCGCCGGCATCCTCGAGCGCGGCAAAGCCGCCATCGGTGACCTCGGCCACGCCGTACGTGATGGTGTTCACCGTAAAGTCCGAATTGTTGAGGAAGAGCGCCTGGCTATCGGGCTGGGTCATGATGCCGCAGATGGTGTAGGTGCGGCCCTCAAGCTCAACCTTATCGCCCACGGCAAGGTCGTTGTTGGTGGCAAAGACGCGGTCGATAGCCACCTCATCGTCCGTCTTGGGCTCCTTGCCCTCACAGTAGGACGCGATATCGACCTTGGTGCGGTGCGCATAGGTGCGCAGCGTGCGCTTGGTGCCGTCGTCGCCAGACGCCTTTTTGATGATGGCGTCGATGGAGAAATTCTTGTAGAGCGTGACGCCGCCGACGTCACTGGCCGCGTCCTCGGCGGCCTTGAGCTGGTCGTCGGTGGCTTCGAACGCCGTAGTCAGGCGACCGTCCTCGATCGTGTACTCATCGCGCATGTTATCGATGAGGCAGCCGATGGAATGGGCCGCGAGCAAAAAGCCCGACGTGAGGGCGATACTTCCGCACATAAGCAAAAAGATGCCCAGGTACTTGCCGATATTGCGGCGCAGCTCGCGCGGGAGTCGTTTTGCGAGAGGTGTCATGGCGCCGCCTACCAATCGAGCTCGGCGGCCGCGACCGGCGACTCGTTGAGCTCATCCTCGACGATGCGCCCGTCGCGCAGGCGCAGCACGCGATTGGCCATGCGCGCGATGGCGGCATTGTGGGTGACAATGATGATGGTGCAGCCGTAGGTGCGGTTTACATCCTCCATGAGCTGCAGGATTTCCTTGGACGTCTTATAGTCGAGCGCACCCGTGGGCTCGTCGCACAGCAACAGGCCCGGGTTTTTGACGAGCGCGCGACCGATGGCGCAACGCTGCTGCTGGCCGCCCGAGACCTGGCGCGGGAACTTGTTGCGATGTTCATAGAGGCCCAGCGAGCGCAGCAGGTCGTCGACATTGAGCGGGTTTTTGGACAGGTGCGCCGTGACCTCGATGTTCTCCTTAATGGTGAGGTCGGGTACCAGGTTGTAGAACTGGAAGACAAAGCCCAGCTCGCGGCGGCGATACTCGCCCAGGTCGGCGGGCTTGAGTACGGTGAGGTCGCAGCCGTCCACCATAATGGAGCCGCCGTCGGCATCCTCCAGGCCGCCGATCAGGTTAAGAAACGTCGACTTGCCCGAACCCGAGGGCCCCAGCATGACGCAGATCTCGCCGCGATTGATGGACGTGTCGATGCCGTCGAGCACCGTCAGGCGCGCGTCACCGTCGCCGTAGTGTTTCTTGAGCCCCTTGACCTGGACGTAGGCTTGCTTCGTCGCCATACTACCCCCCATTGTTAGCCTGTTGCTACTTTTATAGGGTAATAGTAAACCTAGGTGAACTGTATTTCAAACAAATCATTGGGGGCGTTCATAAACGACTAGTCGCCTGGGACGCTCTTTCACCACCCGGCACTTGGGGACGTTCCTTTCCTGCCGGCAGCTGGGGACAGTCCTTGCCAACCCGGCCGACAAACCGGCAGTTCGGCAAAGACTGCCCCCGATGGCCAGTCATTTAAGTCCGTCCCCAATGACTACTCCTGGTCGTTTAAGTCTGTCCCCAATGAGTACCCGACGACTAGGCGGCTAGGCGCGGGATTTGGCGCGTGCGAGAGCCAGGCCCACGGCGGCAATGGCGGCGGCGAAGAGTGCCGTGACGCCCAGATCGCAGGCGATGTCGCCCAACACGGCAGACGTCAGGTCCGAAGCGAGCGCCTTGCCGATCGCGTCGTTCACCCAATACGTCGGCACAAAGTGCGCCACGGTCTGCACGGCCGACCCCATGAGCGACAGCGGCATCCAGGCGCCGCCCAAAAACGTCATGAGCATGCCGAGCAGGTTGCCCACGCCGTTGAGCAACTCCTCGCGCGCACCCAGGCTCGATAGCGTAAAGCCGACGGCCAGAGGCGTGCACGCCAGGGCAAACGTCGCCGCCAGCGCCAGGCACACACGACCCACGCCGACCTCGGCGACCGCGCCGGCAAATCCCACGACGCCCATCATGCTCGACACAAACCAGATGCAGACGGTGAGCACTGCGGCGGCCGCAAACACGGCAAGCGAGCGCCGGCGCTCGGAGATTGGACCGGCATCCATACGACGCACGCGCTCGGGCTCGTTCATGCCCGAGAATACCAGCCCCACCGACACGATGACCGACGAGATAATCGCGTACGCGCCAAAGTTGAAATACGACTCGAGCGTGGCGGCGGCAGTCGAGTCGACCTTGATCTGCTCGATCTCGACCTCGGCACGCTCGGTGGCCGCATGTTCGGCAGCCTTGGCAACATCGCCGTTGGAGGCAGTGGGCTCAAGTGCGGCCGCAGCGCCCGCGAGCGAGATCCAGCGTGAGGCCTCGGCAGACGAAAGCGCCGCCGCCATGGTTCCGGCACCGTAGGTCACATCGAGCTTGGGCAGGGACTCCCCCGCGCGGGCGGCCGCAACGAGGTCGTCCTCAAACCCCTCCGAGATAAAGAACACGCAGTCGGCGCTGCCCTTGGCGCTGTTGCTCTTGGAGAGCGCGTCCGCAAGATCGTACGTATCGTCGCCGACGCCCGTGACCAGCTCAAAGCGCGAACCCAGATGCTTGGTAAGCGCACGCGAAAGATCGCTGTCGTCGCGGTCGACCACGATCACGTTGGCATCGTAGGGCTTATATTCGGTGAGCTGCGACGAGTTCCAGCTCACCGATGCCGCGATAAACACACCCAGCAGAGAAATGAACACCGTGTAGATGAGCAGATAGAGCGGGTGCGCGAGCGCCATGCGAAGCGCAGTCTTAAAGGTGCTCATAGCGGCTCCTTCCAAAGATCAGCGTGGCGGCGGCAACGAACAGCAGCGCCATAAGGACCAGCGCGCCGGCGCGAACGGCAAAGGGGCCCAGGTCCTCAAAGAAATACAGGCGGTTGAACATGTCGCAGATGAGCTTGACGGGGTTGAACCAGCACTCGGCCGGGCAGGCGCGGGCAACATCGTCGGCAAGCGCCATCGCCGGCTCGCCGTAGAGGCCGGCGAACAGAGCGCACGTGGTGGCAAAGCCCGTGAGGATGCCCGACTTGGACGCCTTGCCGCCCTTAACGGGAAGCGTGCCCACAAAGAGCCCCAAGCCCGTGGCGGCAAGCGCGGAAGCGGCGGCGCCCACCAGACACAGCCCCTCGCGCCCGCCAAAGTCGATGCCTACGACCAGGCGCACGTAGCCAATCGCAATCGCCATCGAGGCAAAGGAGACCAGCCACGAGCCCACAAAGATGCCAGCCAGCGACGCCGTCTTGGAAAGACCGCCCACGCAGCGACGTGCGCCGAGGCCCGACAGATTGGGCTGCAGGTCGACGACGCTCAAGGCGGCAAACTCGGCAGACATCATCGCCACCAGGCCAAAGAGCGCGTAATAGTAGATGACTGTGCCATCGGGCGTGGTGCGCGTAAGGCTCACGCGGCGGGTGCCGCCCTCGAGCGACAGGGCGCGCGCAACCGCCTCCGGGTCGGCGAGCGCCGCCGGGTTGTCCTGGGCAATCTGGAACATGAGCTCGGCATTTTGCGTATACGAGCTTGCCACCGTCTCCAGAATGCTGCGGTCGGTGAGCACGGACGAGGCACGCGAGCCGTCGTAACTCGATAGCAGCGTGAGCTTGGGCGTGCCCGCAGCGTCGACCGTATAGATGCCCGAGACCTCGCCGGCCTTGAGTGCTTTGCGCGCGGCAGCCAAGTCTTCGTACTCGTGGATCTCGAGCAGCTGATCGTCGCCTTCCTTGGCAAGCGAAGCCGTCACGTCCTTAAAGGTCGAGGCGTCCCAGGCCTCATTCGCCACGACGGCCACCGGCACCGGGTCGACCGTACCGTCGGAACTGAGGTTCGCAAACATAAACATGAACATCGTGGAAAGCGCGATGGGAAAGATCGCGCCCCAGACCCATGTACTCGGTCGACGCAGTAGCGTCTTGAGCGTGGTGATGATGGTGTTGAACATGGCTGCCCCCTAGTCGCGCAGCTCGCGGCCGGTGATCTCGAGGAACACGTCGTTGAGGGTCGGCGGCTCGCTCCACACGCGGCCGAGCGCCACGTCGGCGACGCGCAGCGTGTCGAGGATGTCGACCAGATTGTGTGGGCTCGCCTCACAGGTGCAGACGAGTTCGCCGCCGGAAAGCTCAACCGAAAGCACGTGCTCCAAAGCGCGCAGGCGCTCAACCGTAGCGGTCTCGACGGCGCCGACCTCGACCGTCACGCGCTCGCCCATCTGAATCATGCGCTTGAGCTCGTCGTTGGTGCCCTGCGCCAGCACACGTCCGCCGTCCATGATCATGATGCGGCTGCAGATCTGCTCGACTTCCTCCATGTAATGGCTGGTATACACCACCGTGGCGCCCTCGTCGCGCAAGCGGCAGATGCCCTCCAGGATGGCGTTGCGACTCTGCGGGTCGACTGCCACCGTGGGCTCGTCAAAGAAGATGAGCTCGGGCTTGTGCGCGATGCCGCAGGCGATGTTGAGGCGACGCGCCAGGCCGCCCGAGAGCTTGCCGGGGCGAAACTTGGTAAAGTCGCCCAGCCCGACAAAGTCGATCGCCTCGTCCACCAGCGCACGGCGGCGCTTGCTGTCGTTGATGTAAAGGCTGCAGAAATAGTCGATGTTCTCGCGCACCGTGAGCTCGTCGAATACCGCCACCTGCTGCGGCACCACGCCGATGCGGCGCTTGAGGTCGTAGCGGGCGGGCGTCATGGGCTCGCCGAACAGCTCGATGGTGCCCTTGTCGTAGGCAAGTAGCTGCAGAATACAGTTGATGGACGTGGTCTTGCCCGAGCCGTTGGGGCCGAGCAGGCCAAAGATCTCGCCGGGGGCGATGCTCAGGTTAAAGTGATCGAGCGCAATAAGATCGTCATAGCGCTTGACGAGGTTTTCGACGTGGACGATGTCTGTCATGAGGCGGCCCTTCTGTTGCTTGCGGCCCGGTACGATTGCATCATCGCAGGAGTCGCCGGCGCGCACCAGTGAGCTTTGTCACGAGTGCGGGGGAGCGGGCGGGAGGAATGTCACGGTTGCGCGGGCGGCTCCTCCACCACGCGCGACTTCGCGTACAATACCCGTATGAACAGGCTTTTCGACAAATCGATCGTGCTGGCGTGCTGCATCGCGGCCGCTCTGGGCCTTGCTGTGGACGCTCGCTTGGTCGCGGCGTTTTGTCTTGGCGTCGTAGTCGTCTCGCTTGCGGAAATTGTGCAAGGCGAACGTGCCCGCCGCGCCAGCGAGGCCGCGAGCTACGTCTACATTATGGTGGCCGTCTTTGCGCCGTCGTTTGTGCCGTTTGTGCCCCTCGCCTTCTATGGCATCGCGCGATACGTGCGCCGTGAGCACGTCTGGGGCGCACTGGGCGCCGGCGCGATCTTTGTCTGCGCGCTCGTCGCATATGCCCACGCCGGCGCGCTTCCCACCCGCACGCTGCTGTTGACCGCCATTCTTTCGATCGCCGCCACCTTACTGTCTCTGCGCACCGCCCAGCTGGAGCGCGAGCAGGAACGCATGCGTCGCACCCGCGACGAGCTGCAGGAACGAGCCCTCGCGCTCGAAGCACGCAACCGCGGCCTTGCCGACCGCCAGGACTACGAGGTCGAGCTCGCGATGCTCGCCGAGCGCGCCCGCATCGCGCGCGAGATCCACGATAACGTGGGCCACCAGCTCACGCGCGCCTCGCTACAGGCCGAGGCCCTACGCGTGGTCCACGCGAACGAGCCCGGCGTCGCCGCCGACTTCGCTGACGTCAAACGCACCGTGGACGAAGCGCTTCAGCTCGTGCGCTCGAGCGTCCACGCGCTCAACGACAACGCGGCCAATCTCTCCGTACAGCTCGAGCGCATCGTGGAGGGCGCGCGCTCAGATGGCGGGCCGCAGATTGAACTTGAGGTTTTAACCGAGCATGCACCTGCCAACGTCGCCAACTGCTTTGCGGCGATCCTACGCGAAGCGCTCTCCAACACCATGCGCCACGCTCGAGCGCAAAACGTGACCGTGCGATGCATGGAGCATCCGTCGTTTTACCAGCTCATCGTTACCGACGACGGCGCCGGCGCAATCAAAACAGGCAACCGCGGCGTTGCTGAGGGCATGGGGCTCAGCTCCATGCGCGAGCGCGTCGAGGCGCTTGGCGGGACCTTTACCGCCGGGCCGCGCGCCGACGCCCCCGGCTGGCGCGTGTTTGCCACCATCCCCAAACAGCAAGGAGATGAGGCCCGATGAGGCTCATTGTTGTCGACGACGACCGCTTAGTGGTCGATTCGCTCAAGATTATCCTGGGTGCCCAGCCGCAGATCGAAGTCGTGGGCACCGGCGCCGATGGAAACGACGCGGTCGCGCTCTACACCGAACACGTACCCGATATCGCGCTGCTCGACATCCAGATGCCGGGGCGTGACGGCCTTTCGGCGGCGCGCGAGATCCTCGAGCGCGACCCCGCAGCGCGCGTGGTGTTCCTGACCACGTTTTCGGATGACGAATACATTGTGTCGGCGCTCAAACTGGGCGCCCGCGGCTATCTGATCAAGACCGATGTCGCCGCCATTCCACCGGCGTTGGAGCAGGTCATGGACGGCAAACGCGTGCTCGAGGGCAAGGCGATCGAGGACATCGATTTTGATGGGATGGACGCCGGCACGCCCCGCCGGCCCGCAGCCTTTGCCGGTCTGACCGACCGCGAGTTCGAGGTCGCCGAGCTCATCGCCCGCGGACTCGACAACAAGGAGATCGCGGCCACCGCCTACATGGGCGAAGGCACCGTGCGAAACCGCATCAGCTCGATCCTGGCCAAAATGGGCCTGCGCAACCGCACGCAGATCGCCATCGCCTACCTGCGAGGGTAATTTTCCAACGGCCAACCACTCCCGCATAGCAAAATGGCAGCCACCGATTTAATGCCATTTCAAAACTATGCCGGATTACGGGGCTAAAGTCGGGGCCCTCATCCATACCCACGTTTTCTGCAAAATGACGGCTCGTCTACCTGCGGTTTTATTCTTGCAACTATCGACATGGTCGGGGGTTCGCGGTTCAGCCCCGTAAACCGACATAGTTTTGGAACAGTGGGGTCACATACCGACACCCCGCAAACCGTACAGAGCCAAAAATGGTCCGTTTTCCTCCGCCCGCGGAAATCGGCTGACGGCGCCCGCCACGAAACCGGCCCATCTACTACGCTTGACCCGACATCCCCAACCATACCCCCGTTTTGAACAAAACCGCAGGCGTTCTACCTGAGGTTTTGTATTCGCGTTTTTTGGCATGGTTGGGGGTAAGGAGCTAAACGTAGTAGATGGGCCGGTTTCGTGGCAAGCCCTTCCCGCCTACGCACAAAAGCGCCGCCACGGAGGAGGGAGATACCTCCGTGGCGGCTGGGGGTGGGGGCTGCATTTTTGGCTTTCCGCCAGCGGCCCGGGGCCTTTTGGCCCCGGGCGCTGCCAGCGTGCCTAGCGCTTACGGATACCCCAGACTAGGGCTCCGACGCCGGCCATGGCGATAACAAATGCCATGAGCAGTGCGGCGGCCTGCTGGTCACCCGTAGTGGGCAGGAAACCCTTGACCGTCTTGACGATGTTCGTCACCGTCTTGGGCGTGCCGGGATCGGGCGTCGGCACGGGCGTCTCGGGCTTCTTGTACGTGTTGTTGAACACGATACCCTCGACGCTCTTGTCGCCCTTGGTATAGGCGACGCTCGCCTTGAGGTTGCCCTCGCCGTCGTCGACCACGTTGACGGTCGCGGTAAAGACGGACTTGTCGTAGGTCATACCGGCCTCGTCGCCCTTGACCTCGCTGATGGTGTAGACGTACGTACCAGGCTCGCTGTACTCGAACTTGTCGAAGCTGATCTTGCCGTCGGCATCGTTGGTGACGGTGGACTCGACGTCCTCACCAGCGAGCTTAAAGCTAAACTCGTCCTTCTTGAGCTCGCGTCCCTCGAGCACCTTGATGGCGCCGATGGAGACCTGCGTGGGCATGGCGTGATACTTGTTGGTAAAGCCAGCGGACTCGGTGGTTCCCTCGAGCTTGTGCGTCGCGGTCAGCGTACCGTCGCCGTTGTCGGAGACGGTGGTCACGACGGTGTAGGTCGCGCCATCATAGGTGACGCCCTTGTACAGGCCAAGCGCGTTGGGGCAAGCCTCGCGCAGCATGTACGTGTGCGCGCCGGGCGCCTCGTAGCGGATCGGGCTCAGCGTCACGGTGCCGTTGGCGTCGTTGGTGCCGCTCGCGACAACCACGCCGTCCTCGAGCAGCTCAAACGTAAACTCGCCAGCTGCAAGGTCGCGTCCGGTCAGGCGCTTGACCGTCTTGACCTGGTCGGTCACCACAGAATCGGTGGGCGCCACGCTGTAGGTGTTGGTGAACGTGAAGGCCGCGCCGTCGTCGCCTTCGCGCACGACGCTCAGATGTCCAGCACCGTCGTCAGTCACGGTGTAGGAAACCTTGCGCGTGGCGTTGGCGTCGTTGGTCACGCCAGGGGCGCTACCGGACTCGGTCACCGTGTAGGTAAAGGTGTGCGAGCGCGGAGTAGCAGCGGCGGACTCGTTCTCGTCCTCGGATTCATCAGCGTTAACGTCAACGTCGACCTCGTCGGCCTCTACCTCGTCGGTCTCTGCCTCGTCGGCCCCTGCCTCGTCGGCTTCGGCTTCATCGGCTTCGGCCTTGTCGGCTTCGGTCTTGTCGGTCGCATCGTCCGTCACGCCCAGAGCGCGGTTGAGGTCCTCGAGCGTAAAGTGGATCTTGCCAAAGTCCACGTTACCGGCTGCGTCGTTGGTTACGGTCGTGCGCTCGGGCATCGGGGCACCTGCCTCGTCGACGGTCACGGTAAAGGTGAACTTACCCGTGATGTCGGCCGGGGTCAGGCCCTCGGCAACCTGGAGCTTCTTAGTACCGGTGAGCGCGGCATCCACGGCGTCGGCGCCGTAGACGTTCTCGAACAAGGGCTCGACGCCGCCGTAGTCGACCGTCGCCGTCAGGGTACCGTCACCGTTGTCGACGACGATAACCTTAAAGCCAAAGCTCCACGTTGTAGCGGAAACGCCATTCGGCAGCCCGAATAAATCTTCGTAGGCCGTGTAGTTAATGGTCCAGGCAAGCTTGCCGTCCTTATCGGTACGATAAGCAAGCCCAGCAGCCTCAAGATTAGCAAGCATCTTAGTGTCGTAGTGCAGCGTATCAAAGCTCACGTGCCCGCCGATATTGGGCTTGAGGTTTTCGTATGCCACAAGCTCACCCTGATAGGCGATGCCGAACCAGAACTCGCCGTCGGCCATCGGGCGGCCGGTCAGAGTCTTGGTGGCAACGACCTGAGCGGCGGTGCCGCCAGGCGTGTTGGTCGTAGCGCTGTAACTGTTGTGGAACGGCACCAGGGCCTTCTCGACCTTGTTCTCGCCACTCTTGTGGACCGTCTCATGCGTGCCCTCGGGACCGCCGGAAACGGTCGTCGTAGCAGTGAGCGTGCCGGCGGTGTCGTCGGCGATGGCGATCGTCACCGTACGCACGGCGTCGTCGTAGGTGTAACCGGGCTGGCCGTCGTTCTTCTCGGCCACGGTGTACGTAAAGGTCTTGCCGGCGTCAGCCTGCGTAAATATAACCTCATGACCAGCCAGAATGTCGATCAGTCCGACCGTTGCCCCTGCCGCTGCGGGGGACTTGAAGCTATTAGCCCCGGGCAGCAGACCGAGCGCGCGAGCCGAAGCGTCGTCAGCAGGTGTCACGGTAAAGGTGAACTGACCCTCGGTCATGGGGCGGCCATCCAGATACTTGCTGAGCCACAGACCGCCGGCAGCGGTGTAGTTAAGCTCAGTGCGGTACGTGTTGGTAAAGCGTCCGTTTTCCTTCTTGGTGACGTTGGCGGTCAGGCTGCCATCGCCGTTCTCGGTCACGGTCACTTCGGCGGTTGCGACATGCGCGTCATACGTCATGCCGACCGTGCTGCCCGCGTTCTCGCGAATCTCGTACTTATAGGTTCCGGCGGCAGCGTAGTGAATCTTGCCGAACTTGATGGCGGCAATGCCGTCCTTCGCGTCCTTCTTGCTCACGGTTACGGTTGCGGGATCGGGCAGTGGGGCGTCTTCGGGGGCGGTGATGGTAAAGCTGAACTCGTCCCCATCCGTCCAGTCGCGGCCGCTGATGACCTTGCTCAGGTCAAAGTCGAGGTCTGCATCGGTCGGGGTCACGCTGTAAGTGTTCTCGAAGGTCGCGGGCGTGGCGCTCTTCAGCTCGTGCGTAGCGCTGAGGGTACCGTCACCGTTGTCGGTAATGGTGGTCTCGATGGTGTACTTGGCGTCGCTGTACGTGATGCCCTTGCTGGTGGTTCCGCCGTTGACCTCGCGCAGCGTGTAGGGGTACTTGCCGGGCTTGGCGTAGGTGATCTTGTCCATGGCGATCGTGCCGTCGTCGGCGTTGGTGCCTCTGGCGACGACCTTGTCGCCCTCGACCAGCTCAAAGGAGAACTCGCCGTCCTTGAGATCGCGGCCGGTCAGGACCTTGGTCGCGGTGATCTGGTCGGTGACGCTCGTCTCGACAGGCGTCACGTTATAGGTATTGGTGAACGTAAATGCCACATCGCCGTCCGGCTTGCGGGATACGCTCAGATTGCCCTTGCCGTCATCAGTCACGATGAAGGAAACCTTGCGCGACAGCTTGGCGTCGTTAGTCACGCCAGCCACTTCGCCGGACTCGGTCACGGTGTAGGTAAAGGTGTGCTCGCGCTTCTCGGGCTTCTCGCCCACAGCCTTGTTAAGGTCGTCGAGCGTAAAGGCAATCTTGCCAAAGTCGACCTTGCCCTTGGCATCATTGGTCACGCTCGCGTTCTCGGGCACAGGCGCGCCCTCTTCACCGGTCACGGTAAAGGTGAACTTGCCGGCGATGTCGTCCGGGGTAAGACCGTCGTCAACCTGCAGATTCTTGATACCCGCAAGCGATGCCTCAGCGGCATTGGTGGTGTAGGCGTTCTTGAACTCGATGCTCTTGACGTCCTTGGCATCCTTTAGCTCATGCGTGGCAACCAGCTGGCCCTTGCCGTTATCGCTGATGGTCGTCACGATGGTGTAGACCGTGTCGTCGTAGGTAATACCACCGGCGTTACCCTTAACCTCATGCAGCGTGTAGGTGTGCTGACCGATCTCGGTGTACTTGATGGGGCTGAACGTCACGTTGCCGTTGGCATCGTTCTTGACGGTCTCGACAGGCTTGAATTCCTTGTCCAGAATCTCGCGCAGCTCAAAGCTGAACTCACCGGCCGTAAGGTCGCGCCCGGTCAGAGACTTGGTCACGTCAATCTTGTCGGTAACGCTGGACTCAACAGGCTCCGCAGTGTAGACGTTCTTGAACTCGGTCTCGTCGGCTTCGCTCCAAGTCACCTTCACAGCGGCGCTGAGCTCGCCCTTCTTGTTGGGCGTTACCGTCACGGTGATCTCCGCGACGTTCTTGCTGTAGGCAATGCCGTCAACCGTGGTCCCGGCGTTCTTTTCGCTGACCCTGTAGACGTACGTGCCAGGCTCGGTGTATTTGATCGTACCGAAGTCGATGACAGCCTTACCCTTGTCGTCCAGGTTCTTCTTGGTCGTAGCCGCAGTCGTAGCCGCAGGCATCGGGGCTCCGTTCTCGGACGTCAGCCCAAACTCAAACGTGTCCTCTTTCGTCCAGGCGCGGCCTTCGAGCACCTTGGTCAGGCCAAAGCTAGCCTTGGTCTCCACCGTCGCCGGCGTCATGTTGTACGCAAAGCTGATCTTGCCGTTGTTGCCCAGGTAGGAATTGACATGCGTCGCGGTCGCCTTGGCGGACGTGTTGTTCCACTTGGGGTTGAGAACGTCTTTCGCGGTCTCGGTGTTGTTGCCGCCCACGTTATCCTTGGTGGTGTGGAGCTCGTCGATAAAGGCCAGGCGTGCGGTTCCCACGCTAAACGACAGGTTGCCGTCCTTGTCAGCAACTATAGCGCCGTCAAACTTGGCAGCGTCGCGGCCGATAAACTCGATGACGGCGGTGGCAGGCTTGGCCTCACCGTTCGCGCCCTGCTCCTCAAACTCATCCTTGTAGTAATAAGTGCCGGTATCTGCCAGTGAATTCTTTGCAGGCTGTGTGCAGTCCTTGTCCGTGTAAATGGGAGTCTGCTTCTGGAAGTAGTAGTAGCGGTTGGTGTCGGCCGGCTCAAAGGTCGCAACCGTATCGCCCAACGCACCACCGCTCCACTTGTTCGCAAAGAAGTTCACGGTCTTGGTGCCGTCAACGACGGTCGTATTATGCTCGATGTAATCCTTGAGCCCCGCTACTTTCTCGGGCGTAAACAGGTTGTCGAGTGCGACCTTCTTCACGCTCGAGGCATACTTCACCTGGATGGGCTTAACGGTATCGACCGAAAGCTTGCCGTCTACGGTCTTAAAGTGACTCAGCGGAATCAACGACGCGGGAATGTTGACCGTTACGATATCGCCCTTCTGGGGATTGTCGCCGCCGGCACGCTGCACGGTAATGAGCAGGTCTTTTGCCTTGCCATCGAACTCGTACGTATCGGTCTTGGTTTCTCTGTTGACCGTCTTGCTCGGATTGGTAAACGGCGTGCCGTTGATGACGACCTCGGTGAAGCTGTCGACCTGCATAAAGTCACCCAGCTCATCGGTAAACGTGATGTAGCCGGACTTGGTCTCGTCGTAGCCCTTGTGGATTTCGGTCGGATAAGGCGGCTCCGACGTAATGGCCTGCGAGATGTCGTCGAAGACCTTCTTGAGCTCTTCTGCATTGGTCGCCGACTTGTAGTAGTCGGAGTTTTCCGCGCGTGTACCGTGGGTATCCCATGCCGTGGCATTGGGATAGTTGCTCGACACGGCCTGCATGAACTTGTTCGCTTTATTCGCTTCGTCTGTTCCTAAATCTTGAATGCCCGCACCGGGATTCGCTCCGCCAAAGATACCGATGGTATAAACGGTGGCCTTGCCGTCCTTCATGTTCTTAGCAGCTGTCACGGCAGCGTTGGCGACACCCGCATCGAATTTATTTTGCTTTGTTGGCGTACCGTCGGTAAAGAACACAATAATCTTCTTGGCGTCTTTGCGGCCAGAAGTGATAGTGATTCCCTCGGCCAGCTCTAGGCCATAGTCGGCGCGCGTGGCGCCGGCAGGCTGAATTTGATTAATTGTATTCTTCTTGAGATCATCCGCATTGCTGCCGGAACAGTAGGTCAATTCTTTCATAACCTGGGTGTAATTGTAGGAGTACCCTCCGTCGCGATACATATTGTTGCCGATATCGTTGGACTTCTTGCCCGCAAACTTAACAATGGCAACCCTATGCTGCCTATTGACGCCCTCGATGCCCTCGTTTTGCTTGGCAATGGTATCGATAAAGCTATTCGCAGCGTTCTTCAACGCATCGATACGCTTAGGTGAGTCTCCACCGCCCATATGATCATCCATCGAGCCAGAGGCGTCCAGCACCATCACGATGTCGAGTGGCGTGGTAACCGTTACGGTTGAATTAGACGTCGAGGACATCGCCGAAAGCGTAGTCACAAAATCTGACGCTTCGTTTTCTCCGGCTTTCTTGACCGTCTTGTCGGTCCAGATTCGGCCGACGTTTTGAGTCGTTACTTTGTTACCGTTGTGACCGGCCGCCCAGATTTCCCAGCGTCCGCTGGTATCGGGGTCGACGACCGTTCCGCTTACTGTCGGCCCGTCCATTCCGGTGCTGGACCTGGCGTTGGCCTCGGGCAGCATGGCGAATGCTGCGGCTGGCAATACCAGCACTACGGCCAGTATCACCGCCAAGAGACCCCTCGTGTACTTACTCATCGCGTCTCCCTTCTCGCGGTCTCAGACCTTGCAACAGCCTAAAGTTACGAAATGAGACACAATTTGGGCAGGTGACACATGTTCCAGATTCTGTTTTGGGCGTGAGACAAATGTCTCACCAAAGTTGAGACACGGCGTTTTCGCAGGAAAACAAGTGCGACTCGGTGCCATCAGGCAAAAATGATCCGCTTTCCTCCTTCCCGGGGGATCAATTGGTGGTGCTCGCCACGAAACTGGCCCATCTACTACGTTTGACCCGATATCCCCGACCACAACCGCGTTTCATGAAAAACCGCAGGCGTTCTACCTGCGGTTTTGTTTTTGCGCTGTTCGCCATGGTTGAGGGTAGCAGCCCAAACGTAGTAGATGGGCGCATTTCGTGGCAGACGGGCCACGTGGCAGCCCTCGCAAGGCCAAAATGATCCGTTTCCCTCTGTCCACGGGAGATCAAGGGCCGTTACGGATATGGCGCCATTTCAAAACTATGCCGGATTACGGGGCTAAAGTCGGAGCCCTCATCCATACCTTCATTTTTTCAAAAACGGAAGGCTATCTACCTGCGGTTTTGTTTTTGCGTTTTTCTGCATGGTGGGAGGTTCGCTATCCAGCCCCGTAATCCGGCATAGTTTTGTTCGTGGCAGCCCAACCGCGCGTTCACGCGCGGGGCCGGTGGGGCATTTTTGCCCCACCGGCCCCTGTTCCAGCGCTATTCCAGCTTGGTTTCTACCGTGGGAGTCTTATCCGCCGCAACTGGAGTACGGGCGGTGTCCATGCTCAGGCAGTGCTTGGGGCAGCTCTCGATGCACTCACCGCACACCACGCAGGCATACGGGTCGATCGACCACGTTCCGCCCTTGCGATCGACCGCGAGCGCGCCCGCCGGGCAGCGACGCGCACACATGCCGCAGCAAATGCACACGTCCATGTCGTTGACGATATGCCCGCGCAAGCGCTCGGGCGCCGTCAGCTTCTCCTGCGGATAGCACACCGTTACCGGCTGCTTGACCATAGAGCCCAAGGCCGTCTTGGCAAATGTCAGTAAACTCATGCCGCGCCTACCTTTCCGTGCAGCTAATGCAGGGGTCGATGGTCAGGATAATCATGGGCACGTTGGCAAGGAGCACGCCCTGCAGCGCATGTGTCAGACCCGCCAGGTTCTGCGACGTCGGCGTGCGCACGCGGAAGCGGTCCAGGTTCTTGGTGCCGTTACCGCGCACATAGTAATACGCCTCGCCGCGCGGCTGCTCAATCACAACCTCGCCGCGCGCGCCGTCGGCCGGCGTAAGCTTGGTGCGCCCGCCGATACCGTCGTGCGGGATCTTGCTGACAAGCTCCTTAATGATGTCCATGGCCTGCGTGACCTCGGCACAACGCACCTGGCAGCGGGCATAGCAGTCGCCGTCGGTAGCCACGATCGGCTCAAACGCAGCCAGATCCGCATAGGCGCCGTCACCGAACATGCGCACGTCGTAGTCCACGCCCGAGGCGCGACCGAACGGGCCGACCATCGAAAGCTCCAGCGCGTCCTTCTTGCTGATCACGCCTACACCGTGCAGGCGCTCGCCGCAGCTATTGTCGTCCAAAAACGTATGCACCAGGGCCTCGTAGTCGGGACGCATGGCATCGAGCGTCTGGACAATGCCCGCCAGCTCGGAGTCCTCAATGTCGTGTTTAAGGCCGCCGATCTCGTTAATCGACAGAATCACGCGCCCGCCGCAAGTGCTCTCAAAGATCTTGAGAATCTGCTCGCGCAGGGTCCACGAACGATAGAACAACGCCTCGAAACCAAAGGCGTCGGCAAGCAGGCCCAGCCACAGCAGGTGCGAGTGAATGCGCGAAAGCTCGTGCAAAATGGTGCGGATATACTGCACGCGGCCGGGCGCCTCGATGTCGAGCATGCGCTCGCAGGCGCTGGCATAGCCGCAGCTGTGACCCACGGCGCAAATACCGCAGATGCGCTCGGCGATGTAGCCAAACTGATGCATATCACGCTTTTCGGTGAGCTTCTCGAGCCCGCGGTGCACAAAACCGATCTGCGGAATTGCCTCGATGACGCGGTCGTCCTCGATTACCAGGTCTAGATGAAGCGGCTCGGGCAGCACCGGGTGCTGCGGGCCAAACGGAATAACGGAGCGATGTGCCATGGACCTTACGCCTCCTTTTTCTGCTTGTCGCGGGCGACCTTGGCGGCTAGCGCCGCGCGGACCTTGGCCGCTTTCTCGGGATCCATGGCGGCGAGCTTTGCCTCCATCTCGGCAGCCTTGAGCGCGGCCTTCGCAGCAGCTCCATCGTGCTGAGCATCGGAGCCGGCAGCCGCAGCGGGCTGAGCAGCGGCGCCCGCGGCATCGCCGGCGCTCGCAGCGCCCTCCCCTGCAGCAGCCGCAGCCGCGGCGGCCTTTTCGGCAGCGGCCTTGCGCGCCTTGGCTTCGGCGGCGGCACGGACCTTCATGGCCTTCTCGCGCGCGGCCTTCACCTCGGGCGTGATAACGCTCATGGGCTCGGCAGTCGAAACCTGGTAGAAAAAGCCCTTAAAGTCGATGTGCATGTCGGTGATGGCAAGGCCAAACAGGTCGTGGGCCTCATTTTCAAACGGGAACACCGCGGGGTAATACGAGCTGATGGACGGAATCTCCTGGTACTGGTCGATGCCCTCAACCACCAGGTTCTCGATCGCATAGCTGCCGTCCTGCGCAATCTGCTCCTGAGCAGCACGAACGTTGATAAACGTATAGACCAAGCGATACGAGCCGT
>UQPL01000010.1:0-19748 GCA_900542895.1 uncultured Collinsella sp.
CGCGGCTGATCCGGTCCGACCGGGCCGCGCGGCAAGGAGATATATTGCCAGACCGGAGGGGCGCCGTGGGCGGGAATCTGGGCGTACACATTTCCTACACATCTTGGAATCCGACTAACGTTTGCCAGCCGTTACCTACCGCTCGCCGAGCATCTCTTTATATAAGGCAGTCTCATGGTTAAAGCGGATACGTCCCCCTAGCTAAAGCACAGCCAGCATCGAGCAACTCATCACGTTCTTCCACCGAGAACCCCTCGGCGTAGACGCGCACCACTGGTTCGGTCCCGCTAGGACGGACCAGCAGCCACGTGTCATCCTCGAATGCCAAACGCAAGCCATCCATATGACTAACGTTTTGCGGCACCTTGCCACAAATCGACTTGGGGTTTACGCCCGGCAGCAGGGTTCGTAACGTTTCGGCATCTTCGGCCTCAAGGCGCAAATCCCGTCGACCGTAACTCGTCTTACCAAAACTGTCCTCGAGTTGGTCGACCAGAACGCCCAAAGGCGCGTCCGTCTTTGCCATAAGCTCACACAGAATTAGACAGGCGAGGATTCCATCGCGCTCGGGCATATGCGCGGCGATGCCGATACCACCGGCTTCTTCGCCGCCTATGAGGACGCCGCCCTTCTTCATCTCTGCCGCTATATATTTGAAACCGACCGGTTTGACGGTCACGCGGCAGCCAAGCGCCTCGGCAATGCGACGCACGAGCGTCGAGCATGAAAGATTGACGACGACGCGCCCCTCCAAATTACGAAATTGAACCAAGTCGCCCAAAACGAGCGCCATGATCTGATGCGGATGTATATATCTGCCGCGCTCGTCAACCGCACCGATACGGTCGGCGTCGCCGTCGGTCACCAGACCAGCGCAAGCTCCGTCATCGATAACCGTGCGCTCGCAAGCGTCCACCCAAGGCTCAACGGGGTCGGGGCAGATATCTTCTTGGTCAGACGCCTGCCCGGCGTGAATCTCGTGCACCTCAACGCCAAGCTCGCGTAGCAAGTCGGCCAGATAGCCCTGGGCTGCGCCGCCCATCGGATCGACAACCACGCGCAGGTGCGCGGCGCGGATGGCTTCGGCATCGACAAACGATGCCACCGCCTGCATATAGTCAGGAATGATATCCGCGGTGCGATATTGCCCCTCGATCCCCATTGGCTCGGGAGCCATGGTCTCTTCGAGCTCTTCGATGACATCCTGGTTGGCGGTCGAGCCGTCACCCATGCGAATCTTGAGGCACAGATAACCCTGCGGATGATGGGATCCCGTCACCATGAGCGCGCCGCACGCCTCACCGTCATAAGCCGCCGCCCACGTAAGGGCAGGGGTCGGGACAGGTCGCGAAGCGAGCACGGCGTCTAGCCCGTGCGCTGCTAGCACACCCGCCGCAAGCTCAGCGAACTCGCGCGCCAGAGGCCGGTTGTCGAACCCTATATATACCGTTTTGCCCGGATTGGTCTTTTGCCACAACTCGCCGACGGCGTCGGCGATACGGGCAACGTTATCGGCAGTGAAGTCCTCATCGACGCGAGCGCGCCAACCGTCAGTTCCAAAATGAATTATCGCGCACACGCGCAGACACCTCACAGTGTTTGGATCATGGTACGCATGCGGTATACCCGCAACATGCACTCGGCAACCTGACGGCACCAGCATTCACCATTTGGGCAAATGCTGCCGAGGACATGCAAGCAATAAAAAAACCGCCCCGTATGGAGCGGTTTTGCCCTTTATATATCGAGCGCCTCGGCCATCGCTGCCGTAGTGATTGCCGTGGTTCCGCAGCAACTGCCCACCATTGCGGCACCGGCATGTCTCCATTCGATGCATGCGCGCGCGAAAGCTTCGGGGTTCTCGTGCCATACGGGGCCATCCTGAGTCTGGACCGGATCGCCTACGTTGGGACGCACCGTGACGGGAGTAGTCGCCGATGCAACCATCCTGGGCACCGCCGCGTTCGCGGCCGCAAGCGAACAGCAATTAACACCAATCGAGTTTGCGCCGTGTTTTTCGGCGTACAAAACGGCTGCCTCGATGTTGAGGCCATCGCCCAACAGGTCGCCTTTATCGTCAACGACAAAACTCACCAGAACAGGCATACCGTCGGCGGCATCTCGGGCACCGGCAAGCATGGGCTGCAAATTACGGATAGACGTCACCGTCTCGATCAGCAGACCGTCAACGCCGGCATTGAGCAAGGCGTGCGCCTGTTCGCGCGCAATGCCTCGGATTTCACGATACTCGGCAGAGTCCTCGGCAAACCACTCAATACCGATCGGGCCCATCGAGCCCAGCAGCAGCTGAGGGTGCGCCTGGCGGGCATCGTCGACGGCCCCGCGATTGACCTCCGCCACGGACGGCGCAATCTGGTCGTGCTTGAGGGCATAGCTCGATGCCTGAAAGGTGTTGGTAATGAGCACCTGCGCGCCAGCGGCGACATACAAGCGATGGATACGAGAAACGGTCTGCGGCTCCGCCAGATTCCAAAACGCCGGTGGAATGTCGGCGGCATCGTACTCACTCAACAGAACACTGCCCATGGGGCCCTGCGCCAACAAGGTCTCGCTCGACAAGCGGCGCGCAAGTTCCTCGGCACCAAAGCGGTTGTAATAACTCGTATCCATATATATCCCGCTATTCCTCGACGCTGATTCCCTGCTTTTCGAGATAGGCGAGCCAGCGGCTCATCGTGTCCTCGGATAGCGCATGCTCCATCATGCAGGCCTCGGAATCGGCTCGCTCAAATTCGACACCGAGCTCCTGAACCAAAAACGTGCGGATGAGGCGATGACGGTACCAGATAGCCGTGCCAACCTCGCGGCCGCGATCGGTCAGGACTACCTTGCCGTAGTGCGATTGCTCGACAAGCTCGGATGCCTTGAGCGCCGAAACCGCTTTATTGACCGATGCCTTGGAGACGCCAAGGCGCTGCGCGATGTCGACCGATCGCACACCGTTGGTTTCCCCCTCTTCGCTTTCAATGCGAACCATGCACTCCAAGTAGTCTTCGTTCGCCACCGTCAGATGTAGTTCGCGCGAGCTAATTGTCGTATCCATGATCTTCCGTCCCTTCTGCATTCAATGGCTGATTCTACCCCATCCAAGCGTCGCGGTATGCCGTGGCATACCGTGCTAGAGTTCTTGTTGCACACGACGACCAAGATTGGAGCGGTCTTTATGGAAAACACCACCACGAACCCCGATGTCCTCGAGCGCTTTTTGCGCTACGTCCAGATCAACACGCAGTCCGAGGATGCAAACTGCGACCAGGTACCCTCGAGCGCCGTTCAGTTTGACCTTGCCAACGTGCTGGCTGAAGAGCTGCGCGAGCTTGGTGCGGAAGATGCCCACGTGACCGAGCACGCCTATGTCTGCGCGCATATCCCCGCAAGTGCGGGCGCTGAGGACAAGCCCGCCCTGGGCCTGATCGCCCATCTCGACACCACCGAAGTTGCACCGGGTGCCGGCGTGAAACCGCACATCGTACACTACGAAGGCGGCGACCTGGTCTGCGGCACGGTTGACGGTAAGCCCGTTGCCATGAGTACCGCCAAGCTTCCCGCCCTGAACGACCTCGCGGGTGAGGACCTGGTCTGCAGCGATGGCACCACACTGCTGGGCGCGGACGACAAGGCAGGCGCCGCCGAGATCATGTCACTTGTCGCGCGTATCGCTCAGGACCCTTCTCTGCCCCATCCCGCACTCGGCATTTGCTTCTGCCCTGACGAGGAGATCGGCCACGGAGCCGAGCTGTTGGATATCGATACCTTTGGCTGCAAGTACGCCTACACGGTCGACGGCGGCCCCATCGGCGAGCTGGAGTGGGAGTGTTTTAACGCCGCCGAGGCGACCGTCCGCTTTGAGGGCCAGTCCATCCACCCGGGCGACGCCAAGGGCCGTATGGTCAACGCAGGCAATCTGTTCTGCGACTTCAACGCGTTGCTCCCCTACGTGCAGCGCCCGGAGTATACGGAAGGCTACGAGGGCTTTTATCACCTTGAGGGTGTATCTGCGACCGTCGATCACGCCACAGCGCGCTATATCGTCCGCGACCATGACGCCGCCAAGTTCCAGCAGAAACTCGACCTTATTGATGCCGCCGCCTCGATACTCAACCAGCGTCTGGGTGAGGAGCGCGTGACGGTCGAGATTAAGCAACAGTATCGAAATATGGCCGAGATCGTTCGTGACTATCCCGAGCTTATTGATGTTGCCAAGGAAGCCTACCTTGCCTGCGGCGTTGAGCCCCAAGTGCTGCCGATTCGTGGCGGCACCGACGGCGCCCAGCTGTCGTTCCGCGGTCTGCCCTGCCCCAACCTTTCCACCGGCGGCTATTGCTACCACGGCGTCAACGAGTTCGTCCCGGTCAGCTCGCTCGTCAAGATGACCGACGTGCTCCAGGAGCTCGTCGCCCGCTTTGCATAAGCCTGGCTGCACAAGTCCAAAAGACGAATCGCCCCGTCCTCAACCAAGAACGGGGCGATTATTTTGCTGCAATGAGAACAGGTTGACGCATGCCAGCCTCTTAACGCAAGGAGTGTCCCAAACTGCCGGCACAAAAGGAACGTCCCCAAGTGCCAAGTGCATCAAGAGTGTCCCCTTTGACCAGTCGTTTAAGAACGTCCCCAATGACTAACGTCGCAGGTTGAGGACGGGCAGCGAGCGGGTCGCATTTGAGACAAGGTGACGTGAAACGAAAGGGCGCTGACCTTTCGGTCGCGCCCTTGAAGTTGAACGTCAGATTGTCCAAATGCGGCCCGCGCAGCGTCGAGCCGTTACGGCGTTTGGTAAAACGCCGTAACTTAGTAGTTGGCCTCGTAGCCGTTGCCGTCGCCGGTCGGCTCTTCGTAGTAGTCCGAATCGCTCGAATCGCTTGAGTCATCGGAATCGTCAGAGCTGACCGATGAGGTTGCGGTACCGTTTGCGTAGTCGTCAGACGTGTTGTTGTTCAGGTCGCCGATCGTAGAGCTGGAACCGTCGGAAAGACCCATGGTGTTGGGACCCTTGGGATCCTTGCCAGCATCGACGCGCTCCATCATTTCCTTGAGCTCGTCCTCGTAGACAAAGACGTAGCTCACACCGTCGATCATGGTGCTGTCGTCGGCGTACGAAGGCAGGTTGGCCGAGTAGATACCGTCGACATCCATACCGCGCATGGCGTTGACCGTAGCCACGATATCCTGAACGCTCATATCGGTTACGAGCATATCGGACAGCGAATTAACCAGGCCAAAGATCTTCGTGGCATCGAAGTTATTGAGAATCTGGTTGGCAAGGGCGCCAAGCACCTGACGCTGGTGGCGCATGCGCGTGTAATCGCCGTCGGCATAGGTGTAGCGGCAGCGGGCATAGGTAAGGGCGGTGGCACCGTCCATATGCTGCTGGCCAGCGGTAATCTTAATATCCAGGTGCTCGGGGTCGTCAACATCATCGGTTGCGTTAATGTCGATACCGCCAACCGAATCAATCAGCGCCTGCATACCGTCGAAGCTGACCTCGGCATAGTGGGAAATCTGAACACCGCACAGCTCGTTGACCGCCTCGACCATGGCCTCGGCGCCGCCAACGGTATGGCAGGCGTTGATCTTCATGGTCTCGCCCTTGTACTCGACCTTGGTGTCGCGCGGAACGGAAGTGAGCGTCGCCTGCTTTTGCGTGGGGTCGATGCGTGCCAGGATAATCGAGTCGGCACGATACGTATCCTCGCCCGGACGGCCGTCGGTGCCAAGAAGCAGCACGTAGAACGGATCCTTTGCCTCATCGGTGTCAACCAGAACCCGACGCAGATTGTCGGTAATGACATTAGAATCGCCGAGCTTGCTCATAATGGTGGCAAACCACAGGCCGGCAGCGGTAGTGGCACTCAGCAGCACGCCAAGCACGACAATGAGCGCGACGTGACGAATCGTGTGGCTACGATGACGTTGACGAGCGCGCTCGGAATAGCGAGCCACGTTATCGCGACTGTAGATCTTGGCCTGCGCACCAGTTGAGGGTCTTCGGGCGGTGGTATCCGCGAGGGGCTTTTTATTAAACATAGGCAACCTGTATTAGTAGATGACGGGATCGGGGACGGTAGCATGCTCGACATGCGCGCCGAGCGCCTGCAGCTTTTCGACAAACTGCTCGTAGCCGCGCTTGATGTGATGGATAGCCGAAACCTCGGTCGTCCCGTCGGCGATCAAGCCCGCTACGACGAGGGCCGCTCCGCCACGCAGATCGGGCGAGGTAACCTGTGCGCCCGAGAAGCCCTTGACGCCATGAATCATGGCATGATGACTCTCGATACGAATGTCGGCACCCATGCGCACCAGCTCAGAGGCAAACATAAAGCGATTCTCGAAGATGTTCTCGGTGATAACGGAGCTACCGTCGGCAAGGGCGGAGAGTACCATAATCTGCGCCTGCATGTCCGTCGGGAAGCCGGGGAACGGAAGCGTCTGGATGTCGACCGGCTTGATGCGCTCGGCACGGTTCACATGGACGCCATCCTCGACGCGCTCGCAGTCGATACCCATGAGCTCCATCTTCTTGAGCACCATGCCCAAGTGAATGGGGCAAAAGCCCGTGACATCGACACCGCGATCGTCGGCCATCAACGCACCGGCAACGATAAAGGTACCGGCCTCGATGCGGTCGCCTACTACGCGATGGGTAACAGGATGGAGCTCCTCCACGCCTTCGATAGTCACGACGGGCGTGCCGGCGCCAACAATCTTGGCGCCCATCTCGTTGAGCATGTTGGCGAGATCGACAATCTCGGGCTCGCGGGCGGCATTGTCGATAACCGTGGTGCCCTGTGCGCGCACAGAGGCCATGATGAGGTTCTCGGTCGCACCGACGCTGGCGAACTCGAGCGTGACGGTGGTACCGCGCAGACCTTGGGGCGCATTGGCGTTGATGTAACCGTGGGCGGTATCAAACTCAACGCCCAGGGCCTCGAGACCCAGAATGTGCATATCGATCTTGCGAGCACCCAGGTTGCAGCCGCCCGGCATGGCAATCTTGGCGCGATGGAAGCGGCCCAGCAGGGGTCCCATGACGGCGGTGGAAGCACGCATCTTGGCAACGAGCTCGTAGGGGGCCTCCCAAGAATCGACCTGAGAGGTATCAATCTCGAGCGTGTGCTCGTCGAGAACATCGATCGTAGCGCCCATGCCCTTGAGCACCTTGCCCATCACGTGAACATCGGAAATATCGGGCACGTTCTGCAGCGTCGTCTTGCCCGGCGCCAGAAGCGTTGCCGCCATGAGTTTGAGCGCGGAGTTCTTGGCACCCGAGACGGGCACGGAGCCTCCGATGGCGTGGCCACCCTCAACGCGGATAATATCCAAGGTCTACCCTTTCAAAAAGCATGCCCGGGGTGGCTGGGCCATCCCGGGCATGATGTGTTCGCAAATGGTCGAACGCTAAATCGTTTGACTATTGGGCAAGCTTGAGCTTACACCATGCGATTTCATTATAGAGGTAGGCGCGGCGTGCATCATCCTCCGACAAATTACCCAGCTTCTCTTCAAAACCTTGAATATCAGCTTTAAGCTTGTCGGCATCGACGGTCGCCAAATCGCAAGCGCGCTCGGCGAGAACGGTCACGACATCGTCCGCAACCTGGGCATAGCCGCCGGCCACGGCAAACGTGTGGTCGACAGTGCCCATGGCCTTATCGGAAACGCGAACGTAACCGCGGTCGATCGTGCAGATCTCGCTGGAGTGAGCAGGCAGAACGCCAAACTCGCCATCCGTGGACGGAATCGACACAAACGCAGCGTCGCCCTCATAGGCGCAGCTCACGGGGCACACGATGCGGATACGCATAACCTACTTCTCCCCCATCTTGCGGGCGCGCTCGCGCACGTCCTCAATCGTGGAAGCATAGCGGAAAGCCTGCTCGGGCAGGTCATCGGCCTTGCCGTCGACAATCTCGGCGAAAGAGCGGACGGTATCCTCGACGCGGACGTAGACACCGGGGTTGCCGGTGAACTTCTCGGCGACGTGGAAGGACTGCGAGAGGAACTGCTGAATCTTACGGGCACGGTTGACCGTAAGGCGCTGCTCCTCGGACAGCTCGTCCATACCCAGAATGGCAATGATGTCCTGAAGGTCGGAGTACTCCTGCAGGAGCTCCTGGACCTTGACGGCGACACGGTAGTGCTCCTCGCCGACGATCGAGGGATCGAGAGCGTCGGAGGAAGATGCGAGCGGGTCGATAGCCGGGAACAGGCCGAGCGACGAAATGCTACGCGAAAGAACCGTGGTGGCGTCGAGGTGCGTAAACGTCGTGGCAGGCGCCGGGTCGGTCAGGTCGTCTGCGGGGACGTAGACAGCCTGGACGGAGGTAATGGAGCCCGTCTTGGTCGAGGTAATGCGCTCCTGGAGGTCGCCCATCTCGGTTGCCAGCGTGGGCTGGTAACCAACGGCGGACGGCATACGGCCCAGCAGTGCGGAAACCTCGGAACCTGCCTGGGAGAAGCGGAAGATGTTGTCGATGAACAGCAGAACGTCCTGGCCACGATCACGGAAATACTCAGCGGTGGTAAGGCCGGCCAGACCGATGCGCAGACGCGCTCCGGGCGGCTCGTTCATCTGACCATAGACCAAGCAAGTCTTGTCGATAACGCCAGACTCGCTCATCTCGAGGAACAGGTCGGTGCCCTCGCGGGTACGCTCGCCGACGCCGGTGAACACCGAGGTGCCACCGTGCTCCTGGGCGAGGTTGTTGATGAGCTCCTGAATCAGAACGGTCTTGCCGACGCCGGCGCCGCCGAACAGGCCTGTCTTGCCGCCACGGATGTAGGGCTCGAGCAGGTCGACGGCCTTAATGCCGGTCTCGAAGATCTCGGTCTTGGTGGTGAGCTCGTCGAAACGGGGCGCTGCATGGTGGATGGGGTAGAACTCCTCCACCTCGGGCATGGGCTTGCCGTCGACGGGCTTGCCCATGACGTTCCAAATACGGCCGAGCGTCTTGGGGCCAACGGGCATCTTCATGGGCTCACCGGTATCGGTGGCGATGAGGCCGCGCTGCAGGCCGTCGGTCGAGGACATGGCGACCGTGCGGACGACGCCGCCCGGAAGCTGGCTCTCGACCTCGAGGATCGTGCTCAGATGACCGATCGGGGTCTCGGCCTCGACCGTGAGCGCGTTGTAGATCGGGGGCACCGCACCGTCAAACTTGACGTCGACGACAGGACCGATGATTCGCACGATGCGACCATCACCGGCAGTCGTCTTCTTGGTGGCTTCCTCGACCGCAAGCTTTACGGTGTTATTAGCCATTACTGTTCCTCCAATGCTGAGGCTCCGCCGACGATCTCGTTAATCTCGGTCGTGATCGAAGCCTGGCGCACGCGACTATACGTGCGGGTAAGGGTCGAGATGATCGCGGTGGCGTTTTCCGTCGCGGAGTGCATGGCCTTGCGGCGTGCACCCTGCTCGGCAGCCGCCGAATCGATCAGGGCCTGGTAGATGACCGTCAGGATATAAGACGGCACAAGCTTGCCGAGAACATGCTCGGGAGAGGGCACGAACTCGAACGTGGACGAGATGCGCTTAGGGGCGTCGGTCTCGTTCTTACGCGGACCGTGGGCCATAGCGATCATCTCGGGGTCGAGCGGCAACAGATGCTCGACGCGAAGCTCCTGATCCACGCGGTTCTTGGCGTGGTGGTAGACAAGCTCGACACGGTCAAGCTCACCGGCACGATACGCATCGCAGATATGAGAGGAGATCATGCGGGCCTGATTGAAATCGGGCTCAGAGGAGTTGCCCTCAAAGTGCATGACGACGTTTGCGCGGTCACGGAAATACGTGGCCGGTTTGCGCCCACACGCGATGATCTCGCACTCGATGCCGTCGTTCGCCCAAGAAGCGGCGAGCTTTTCGGCCGTGCGCTCCACCGTCGTATTGAAACCGCCGGCAAGGCCGCGGTCCGAGGCAATAACGACAATCAGGCCATGCTTGACGCTCTCATGCTTCTGCAGCATGGGATCGGTGCCCGAACAGGAGGCGTCGCCGGCGACCGTCAACATGACGTCGGTCAGCGCCTCCTTATAGGGCTCGGCCTGCTTGGAGCGATCGAGGGCACGACGGATCTTGGCCGTAGAGACCATCTCCATCGTGCGCGTGATCTGCTTGGTCGTGGTAACCGAGGAGATTCGCTTCTTAATGTCGCGAAGGTTGGCCATGGGGCTTAGTTCTCCTCTGATCCAGAAACATCCGAATGGTGCTTGACCATGAACTGCTGCTTGAAGTCGCCGATGACGCGCAAGAGCTCAGCCTTGGTGTCATCATCGATCTTCTTGGCGCGAACCTTGTCGAGCAGCGAGCCAAAGCCATTGTCCATGTACTCGATGAGCTCGGCACGGAAAGGCAGCACGTCGGCGATCTCCAGGTCATCCAGGAAGCCCTCGTTGCCAGCGAACAGCGTAACGATCTGCTCGCCAACCTCAAACGGCTTGTAACGCGGCTGCTTCAGGAGCTCGGTCATGCGAGCGCCGTGGGTAAGCTGCTTTTGCGTGGCCTCGTCGAGGTCGGAGCCGAACTGCGTAAAGCCGGCGAGCTCCTGGTACGAAGCGAGGTCCAGACGGAGGTTGCCGGCGACCTGCTTCATAGCCTTGGTCTGCGCGTCGCCACCGACGCGGGACACGGAAATGCCCACGTCGACTGCCGGGCGCTGGCCCTGGAAGAAGAGCTCGGACTGCAGGTAGATCTGACCATCGGTAATGGAAATGACGTTGGTCGGAATGTAGGCCGAGACGTCGCCGTCCTGGGTCTCGATGATCGGAAGAGCCGTCATGGAGCCATAACCGTTCTTCTTGGACATCTTGACGGCACGCTCGAGCAGACGAGAGTGCAGGTAGAAGATGTCGCCAGGATAGGCCTCGCGTCCCGGCGGACGATGCAGCGTCAGCGACATCTGACGGTAGGCCACGGCCTGCTTGGACAGGTCGTCGTAGATGACGAGCACGTGGCCGCCGGGGTTGGTCTCGCTGGCGGGCTTACCGTCCTCGCCGTTGTACATGAAGAACTCGCCGATAGCGGCACCGGCCATAGGCGCGATGTACTGCATAGGGGCGGAATCGGCAGCGGTGGCCGAAACGATAATGGTGTAGTCGAGCGCACCGTGCTGAGCGAGGGTCTCGCGGATGTTGGCAACCGTGGAGGCCTTCTGGCCGATGGCGACATAGATGCAGACCATGCCCTTGCCGCGCTGGTTGAGGATAGCGTCGATGGCGATGGCGGTCTTACCGGTCTTACGGTCGCCGATGATGAGCTCACGCTGACCGCGGCCGATAGGCACCATGGAGTCGATAGCGAGCAGACCGGTCTGAACCGGCTCGCACACCGGGGTACGGTCGATGACGCCGGGGGCCTTGAACTCGATGGGGCGACGGTGCGTGGCGACGATGTCGCCCAGGCCGTCGATGGGCTGGCCGAGCGGATTGACGACGCGGCCGAGCATGGCACGGCTCACGGGGATATCCATAATGCGGCCAGTGGTGCGGCACTCGTCGCCTTCCTTGATGGAGTCGACGGCACCGAACAGAACGGCGCCGACCTCGTCACGGTCAAGGTTCTGGGCAAGGCCGAAGACGGTCTCACCGGTATCGGAGCTCTTGAACTCCAGAAGCTCGCCTGCCATGGCGCTCTTGAGGCCGGAGACGCGCGCGATGCCGTCGCCTACCTCGTCGACCGTTGAAACCTCATGCGTATCGACCGTCGCGGAGAGGCTCGTGAGCTGCTCCTGCAGTTTCTTGGCGATATCCTGGGCATTGAGGGTTTCGGACATTAGGCTTCACCTCCGTACGAATTAGCAGAGTTTGCGAGGGTCTCCTGCGCGATGCGCAGCTGCGTCTTGACGGAAATGTCACGACGCTCGCCGCGGGCCTCGAGCACCAGGCCGCCCACGATAGACGGGTCGACCTGCTCGATAAGGAATACCTTGCGGCCGAAGTCCTGCTCGCATTTCTTAGTGATGGTTTGACGCAGCTCGTCGTCGAGCGGGATCGCCGTGGTGACGGTCACGCCCACTACATCCTCGTCTTCCTCGGCAACATACTTAAAGGCAGCTGCCACCTTGGGAAGAAGGTCGAGCTGGTCGCGCTTGGACATGGTGTCGAGCACGGCGATGATCTCGGGGCTGGCAGAAGCCAGGCGCTCGATCATCTCGAGGTCCTCGAACACATGGTTCTCGGCCTTAGCGGCTTCCAGAAGGGAGCGCGCGTAGGTCTCGAGCACCTTGTCCTGATAGCGGCTAGTCGGCATTCAGGCTACCTGCTTCCTGGATGTAGCGCTCGATGAGCTTCTTCTGCTCGGCCTCGTCCTCGAGTGCCTCGCCCACGATCTTGGTGGCGACGGCAACGGACAGGTCGGCGATGGAGCTCGCGGCACCGGCGTAGATGGACTTGCGCTCGTCCTCGACGGTCGTATGGGCCTTGGCGATAATCTCCTCGGCCTCCTTGTGAGCAGCCTCGATGATACGGGCGCGCTCGGACTCGGCGTCCTTACGGGCCTCGAGAACAATGTCAGCAGCCTGACGACGGGCGTCGGTGACGATCGAGTCGGACTCAGCGCGCTTGGCGATAGCCTCCTGCTTGGTCTTCTCGGCCTCGTCGAGGCTCTCCTCGATCTTCTTGCCGCGCTCCTCCATGGTTTTCATGATGCCCGGCAGGGCGACCTTGGCCAGCACGATCCAGATAATCAGGAAGGCGATAAGCGCCGGGATGAACTCCGCCATCTTAGGGATGAGGATGTCCGCACCGGCAGCGCCGTCCTCAGCGAACGCGGAAACCGGCATGAGCAGCGCGGCCGCGGACGCGGAGAGTGCGATCGCGCTCTTCTGGGATGAAAGATTCATACTTGACGCTCCGTGCTATTTAACGATCAGCGCGACAACGAAGCCGATCAGAGCCAGAGCCTCGCCGAAGGCGGAGCCCATGATGAAGACGGTGAACACGCGGCCCTGGACCTCAGGCTGACGGGCCATAGCACCCGTAGCACCCAGAGCAGACAGGCCGATAGCAAGACCAGCGCCGATAACACCGAGACCGTAACCGATAACTCCCACGATTCCTCCTTTGTCGTGCGTGTCTTATTTCACGCAGGATAACCTTTTTATAACTGCCGGGCTCCATGGGTACGGGCACCGGCGGTTTAACGAATTGCCTTACCTTTAAGGCGCGAACGGAAGATTACTCCTCCTCCGCGACCTCCTCTGCCTCGGAGACATACACGGCGGTAAGGACCGTGAAGACGTAAGCCTGGATGGCGCCGACCACAAGCTCGATCGCATAGATCAGGATGAGGATGGCAAGCCAGGCCAGCGAAGGCAGGGCGCCGACGGCGTGGGCCGCGGAAACCTGCTGAAGCAGCGGCTGCATGAACATGCTCGCCATGATGGCGAACGAGCCCATGACCACGTGTCCTGCGAACATGTTGCAGAACAGACGGACGGCGAGCGTGATGAGGCGCAGGAAGGTCGAGAAAAGCTCGACGACCCACACGAGCACGTTCATCGGGAAGCTCACGCCCTGCGGGGCGAGGCTCTTGATGTAGCCGATCACGCCGTGAGCCTTGCATCCGTAGTAGATGAAGTACACGAAGGCGAAGATGGCGAGCGCGGCGGTGGAGCCGATTGCGCCGGTGCCGGGCTTCATTCCCGGGATCAGGCCGATCATGTTATTGATCAGGATGAACAGGAAAAGCGAGCACAGGAACGGGAAGTGCTTCTTCCAGTTCTCACCCACGACGCCCTTGCCGATATCGTTCTCGACGTACTCGATGATGTACTCGAAACCGTTGACGAAGAAGCCCTTGGGAACCAGGGTCTGCTTCTTCTTGAACACGGCCAGGACGATCAGGAGCACGATCGTGGAGACGATCAGCCAAAACGAGTACTGCGTGATGCCGCAGCTCAGATCGCCCACGACAGGGGTGGAGCTGAACTCGCTGACCAGATGATTAATCTCATCAGGCAGCTTTTCAAAAATTTCCACGACTTACCTTTCGACCTCATGAGGATCTCGCAGCGCCTTGGCGACACGAACCGTGCAGGCGGCCATAAAGGCCACGAAGCCGATCGCCTCGCCCAGGAGGAACATGCGAAATGCCTCTCCGAACAACACAAACACAACCAAGGTAAAGACGAGCAGGGCGATCGCCGAGACCGCCAGACTCACCATGCCCTTGAGCATGTCCGCATTCTGCTTATCGTCAAGAACCGGCTTGAGCGTAAAGACAAAGGGAAGAAAGGCGACCGCGCCCGCGATGGCGCCTGCAACGATAGCGAGCAAATCGGCTATCTGAAACATTGGCGTCCTCACTTTCCTTTTTTAACGCCTCACAGAACAGTTCCCGCCAAACATTGGTGACTATTGTACGAGCCAATCGCTAAAGTACAACCGAAAACAAACGGTTAATACGCACCTGTACGTTTTCTTAAGGCCTTCTTTATGCCGCAGGTACGGCAATGTGTTTTTCCGTACCCTGCGGGGCGAAACGTCCGTTAACAGGGGTGCGCCCGGTCGCTTTTTTGCTCGTCCGCGCGCACCGTTTCTTCGTATTTTCGACGTTAGCCGGTCTGGCCCAGAGACTACAGCGTGCCGTAGATACGGTCGCCGGCATCGCCCAGGCCGGGGACGATGTAGGCGGCCTCGTTGAGATGGTCGTCGATGGCGCAGGTATAGATATGCACATCGGGATCTTTCTCGGTCAGCGACTTGAGGCCCTCGGGGGCCGCGACGATGCACAGCATGCGGATGTCCTTGACACCGCGCTCGCGCAGGTAGCTAATGGCCATCTCGGCCGAACCGCCCGTGGCGAGCATGGGGTCGACGACCAGGCAGATGCGCTGGTCGATATCCTTGGGCATCTTGCAGTAATACTCGTGCGGCTCGTGGGTGACCTCGTCGCGCTCCATACCGATGTGGCCCACGCGAGCAGAGGGCACCAGGTCGAGGATGCCGTCGACCATGCCAAGGCCCGCACGCAGGATGGGCACGATGGCGAGTTTCTTGCCGGCAAGCTGTTTGAACGTGGCGGTAGTGATGGGGGTCTCGACCTCGACGTCCTCCATAGGCAGGTCGCGCATGGCCTCGTAGCCGTCAAAAAGCGCGAGTTCGCGCACGAGCTGACGGAACTGGTTGGTGCCGGTGTTTTTGTCGCGCAGGATCGACAGCTTGTGCTGGACGAGCGGGTGATCGACAAGCGTCACACGGGACGCATCGTAGGTGACGGTCATGGGTTGATTGCCCCTTTCGTTGCGGCCGCAAAACGGCCTTGCTGACAAGGCGCGCAGCAATGTTGCCGCCGCACGCCATGCATAAGTTTAGCGGTTTGTTGTATCGAGCAGCCCATCGCAGCCCTACTGTGCGGTGCTGAGCGAGCGCCTGACTGCATCACGCCAGCCCGCAAGGTTTTGCTCGCGGCGCTCGGCGGACATGTGGGGAAGGAAGGTCCTAACGATCTGGGCATTTTGCTCCAGCTCTTCCAGGTCTTCCCAATAGCCGACGGCAAGACCCGCCAAGTACGCGGCACCGATTGCCGTGGTCTCCACCGTCTCGCATTGCAGCACGGGGATATCCAGCAGGTCGGCCTGGAATTGCATGATGAACTCGTTGCGCGAGGCACCGCCATCGACAGACAGGCGCTCAATCGAAAGCCCCACGTCCTGCTCCATGGCGCGCAGCACGTCGTAGCTCTGATATGCCATGGATTCGCAGGCGGCACGTACGATGGTCGCACGGCTCGAGGCGCCGGTCAGACCGCACACGATACCGCGAGCATGCGGGTCCCACCAGGGAGCACCCAAACCCGCAAAGGCGGGAACGAAGTAGCAGCCCTCGTTGTCGCTAATCGAAGCGGCGAGTTGTGCCGACTCGCTCACGCTCGAGATGATGCCCATGTTGTTGCGAAGCCAGTTCATCGTTGAGCCGGCGGCAAAAATAGAGCCCTCGAGCGCATAGCTGACTTTGCCGTCCGCAGCGATACCGATGGTGGAGACCAGGCCATTCTTGGATTCGACGATCTCGTCGCCGGTGTTCATGAGCATAAAGCAGCCCGTGCCATAGGTGTTTTTGGTCTGGCCGGGACGGAAACAGCAGTGGCCGAACAGCGACGCCTGTTGGTCACCCGCCACGCCCATGATGGGCGGCATGTTGGTCATGATGTCGCTCGCGACGCGGCCGTAGTCGCCCGAGCTCCAGCGAACCTCGGGCATCATGGAACGTGGGACGTCAAAGAGCGCCAGCAGGTCGTCGTCCCAATCGAGCGTATGGATATTAAAGAGTGCCGTGCGGCTGGCATTGGTGTAGTCGGTGGCAAAGACCTGGCCGCCGGTGAGGTTGTAGATGAGCCAGGTGTCGATGGTGCCAAACATGAGGTCGCCCGCCGCCGCGCTCTCGCGTGCGCCGTCGACGTTGTCGAGAATCCACTGCACCTTAGAGGCCGAGAAATACGGGTCAAGCGTAAGTCCCGTGCGGGAGCGCACCAGCTCCTCGCAACCCTGTTCAACCAACGCGTCGATCGCCGGCGCGGTACGACGGCACTGCCATACGATGGCGTTATAGATGGGCTGGCCGCTCACGCGGTCCCAGACCACCGTGGTCTCGCGCTGGTTGGAGATGCCGATGGCGGCGATGCGATCGGAATGGATGCCGCTCTTAAACTGAACCTCCATCATCACGCCGATCTGGCTGGCAAGCACCTCCGTGGGATCCTGCTCCACCCAGCCGGGGCGCGGGAAGCTGGTTTTGACGCTACGACGTGCCTGCGCGACGATGCAGCCGTATTCGTCGACAATGGCCGCGAGTACCGAGGTAGTGCCGCAGTCGAGCGCCATGATGTAGGAACCGCCAAAGTTAAACGAGGCATCTTCCATGCCCAGGCTGCCCAGATTCAACGACATCGCTTACACCCTTCTATTGCATCGGGTCGGACAGGACCCGCTCGATCTCTGATGCGGGAAGTGCGCCTTGGCGCAGGATCTGGAGCCCGCCGTGCTGGAACGACACGATGGTCGAGGCGTCGCGACACGGGGTCTCACCGGCGTCGACGGCAACATCGACCCCCTCCAGGATGCGACCCTCGACGGCGGCAAAGCTTGCCGGCGAAGGCGCGCCGTGCGTGTTGGCGCTCGTGCAGGCAAGGGGACTGCCGCAGGCGCGGATGAGCGCTTGGACCACGGGAGAGGCCGAAGCGCGCAGGGCCACGGTGTCGTCGGCAGCGCGCATAAAGGTCGGCACGCAGGGGGCTGCCTTGACCACGATAGTCAGGGCTCCCGGCCAGCATCGTCGCGCGAGTACGCGGGCATCTTCCGGGATATCCACGCCATAGCGGTCGAGTGCTTCGACGCCATCGACCAGCCAAGCGACGGTTTGCGTGAGCTCACGTTGCTTGAGAGTGAAGATACGGCGATAGCCGGTGCCGAGCGCAGGAACTGCGGCGCCATTGACGGCAGCCTGCGGATCGCGCGGCCACGATGGGAATTCGCTTGTATCTTGGGGCACGGCGTCCGAGAAGGCGTTGACTGCCACGGCGACACCGTAGACGGTCTCGGTCGGAATCAAGGCCAGGCCGCCGCGGCCGAGCACCTCGGCCGTGCGCTCGACGGCAAGCCGATGCGGCTCGCGCGTTCCCTCGTATACCCGATAGACCGTCTGCATGTGTATGCCAGCCCCTTACGCTCCGGTGCAAGTTTGTTTACTGTGGGGCATTCTCGCACGAAACATTCAACCTATTTGCCCAGAGCGCATGTTGGTTTGGTGAGCGGCTCTAGTAGTCGGTGAAAGTGAGGGGGTTAATTGAAGATTTTTAGCGCGCAAGCGTAACGGTACGATCGGGAAACTCGATGCTTGCAACCAGTTTTCCGCCGAGGCTCTCTGCGTACCTGCTCAGCGTGTCGAGCCTCATCGAACCCAACTCCCCACGCTCGAGCTCGGATACACGTTTTTGAGAAACGCCCATCGACTGGGCGACCGACGCCTGTGTTAGATCTTTTAACCTGCGAATCTGAGCAAGCTTATAGGCTTCGATACGATCGCGAGTCCTCTCCTGCTCGGCGGTAATGGAGTCGCGTGTTATCCCGCGAGATTCCATATACTCATGCAGTTCCATCTCGATCGAGCCTCCTTACGTGGCGACGGTATATTTGCTCGGCCCTTGGAATGTTGATCGCATACCAACCGTTCCATTTTGCCCTTGACGATCCCGCTCGCGACTTATCACCCGCCAATAGCAATACCGCCTGGCGCTTGGGGTCAAAGGCGAAGAGGATGCGAATCACCTGCCCACCACACGACGTCACTCTCAGCTCCTTTAAATGATGAAGCTTCGAGCCCTTTACGCGGTCAACCAGCGGACGACCAAGGCTGGGACCTTCCTTCTCGAGCACCAAAAGGTCTGCATAAATCTGCTTCAGCGTAGCTTCATCCTGCTCATCAAGCCAAGGTTCAATGTAATCAAGCACGATACGGTACCGATGCAGCTGATTTGACATACCTTTCTCCTTCTATAGTAGAAGTTTTACGGTATATTGCAAGGACAAACTTGCGCAAATGTCTATTTATTCAGCTTAAATACGCTGTTTGGGCTCGGTGACGATGGCTCGAACGATGCGGGGACGATCGGTGAGGTCGTGGACGATACGCACGTCCGAAAGGCCTGCCTGGCGACAGAGCTCGGCCGCGGCGTCGAGCGCGCCCTCGTAGAGCTCGCAGGCAAACAGGCCGCCGGCACGCAGCATGTAGGGCGCCGCGTTGAGCAGGCGGCGGAAGATATCGAGACCGTCGGCACCGCCCTCGAGCGCCAGATCGGGCTCAAAGTCCTTGACCTCATGCGGCAGCGAGCGCATGACATCGGTGGGGATGTAGGGCGGGTTGGAGACGAGTACGTCAAAGGTGCCCCACTCTTCGCGGGGAATGGAACTCACCAGGTTGGTGAGGCTGAAGGCGACCTCGTCGGACGTGAGGCCAAGCGCATCGCGGTTTTTGGTAGCAAGGTCGATGGCGCGCGGCTCGATATCGGTAGCAGTGCAGGTAACGTGCCCGCGGCGCTCCCAGGCAAGGGAGAGCGAAATGCAGCCCGTGCCGCAGCCGACCTCGAGAACGCGGGCAGTGCGGGGCTCGGCTGGGGCAGATACGTTAGCCTCGGCGGCATCTTGCGCGGGAGTCGCCTGTTGGTCGTTGTCCTCAATGGCGATGCCGTATTCGTCGAGCTCGGGCTCGGGGGTTTCCATGGCCTCTGCTTCTGCCGCTTCGGCTTCTGCTGCCTGCGCGGCGGCTTCCTCGGCCTCGCGGTCGGCCAGCTCCTCGGCATAGGCACGGCTGCCCAATACGTCGCCGCCTAGCGCCGCCTCATCGGCAGCCGTCAGGTTAGCGGCACGGCGCTCGGCGGTCGCGCGTTCGTCTGCCAGCGCGGCCTCGGCCTTGCGTGCCTCCTCGACCTCATCGTTCCAAGGCAGCTCAACACGCTGACGGGCAGCAGCCTCGGGGCTCAGCACCTCGGCATCCAGATAATTGAGGACTTCCTCGACGAGCATCTCGGTCTCGGGGCGCGGAATGAGCACACCGGGGGCGCACGCGACGTCGATCATGCGAAACTGCGTGCTACCGGTGATGTACTGCAGCGGCTCGCCCTTCGCGCGACGGACGACCGCCGCGTGCATGGTCTCGAGCTGCGCTGCGTCGAGCGTCTCGTCCATGCGCATATATAAGTCGATACGCGCCAGACCCGTAGCTGCGCACAGCAG
>UQPL01000011.1:0-18434 GCA_900542895.1 uncultured Collinsella sp.
CCTTCGTCGGCAGCGTCAGATGTGTATAAGAGACAGGTCCTAGATGTCAAAAACGTAGCGAGAGCCAACGATCCGCTGACGACCGATGATAAACGGCCGCCGTTGCTCATCAAAGAAGAAGGCTTCCATATAAAACAAGGGTTCGCCAACGGGAACCGCCAGCAACCGAGCGACCTCGGGCGATGCGCACGCGATCTCGAGCGTGCACGGGTCGGTAAACGCGGGCGTGCGGCCCGTCTGGTTGCGCACGAACTCAAAAATGGATTGGTTAGATAGAGATGCCGTTGATAGATAGGTGTTGTCCTCGTAAACGTATATGTTGTTCTCAAGCATGACGGGGACGCCATCGGCAGTACGCACACGCTCGACGCAAATCAAGTCAGTTCCAACGGGAACACCAAAGAACTGTGCTTCGGTGGAATCCGCCGGCAGTATCTTTCTCGAAATGACACGCGCCCCCGGTTCCATTCCGTTAACGCGGCATGCGTCCGAAAAACTCTGGACGTCATCCTTCTGGCGAATCTTGCGCTTGAGCTTGGGGGCATTGACAAACGTGCCTTTCCCCTGTCGCTTCGTTAGATAGCCCTGCTGGACGAGCTCCTCAATAGCGCGCCGCACAGTAACGCGGCCAACTTTATAGCTCTCAGCCAATTCGAATTCGTTGGGTATCCGCGCGCCTGCCTTGTAGGCGCCGGAGTTGATTTCGTTTTTAATGATATCGATAACCTGTTGGTACAGCGGTATCGCTGCTTTTCCGTCAGTCGGCCCTTCAGTCGGTGGCATATACCCTCTCCCAGCACAATTAAGTCAAAAGCGGGCTCAAGGGCATTCAACAAGCCCTTGAGCCCGCATTAGCATAAAGTATGCTTGCTGCCGCACCAAAATGTTGGCTATTTACTCATCTGACCCGAAAAACGCGCAACTACCGCGCTCCTAAGAAAGCGTGAGCAGCTCCGGCAGCTGGTCGATAATCTTGTCCGCGGCATCCTGGCTAAAGCCAAAGCGCTCCTCGCGCTTGGCAATGACTGTCAGGCCGGCTCGCTTGCCGGCAGTGATGCCGGGCACCGAATCCTCAACGCAGCAGCAGCGATTCGCGGGCAGCCCCAGCAGATCCAGCGCATGCAGGTAGATGTCGGGCTCGGGCTTGCTCTCCTTAAACTGCTCGCCGCTCACCACATACTCAAAGGCATCCGACAGCCCGCACGCGTTGAGCACTTCCTCGATGCTAACCATGGGCGACGAGCTGGCAAGCGCCACGCGAACGCCACGGCGCGGCAGCTCTCGAATCGTATCCACGGCGCCTGGGTTAATCAAAGCCTGATAGTCGCGCGGACGCTTATGCGCCCACTCGTCCCAACGGGCCAACGCTTCCTCGCCAGTAAAATGCCCCTTACCGGCGCGCTCAAACCAATCGACCAACATATGCAGGAAGAACTGATGCGAGGTACCGACCTGCCCATTCAACTCCTCTTGAGTCAGGTTAAGCCCAAGCTCCTTGGCAAACGCGGCAGTCTCGCCCAGGTAGTAATACTCGGTATCGACAATGACGCCGTCCATGTCAAAGATAACGGCGTCGAACGGAAATGCGGACACGGCACCCTCCCTAACAAAAGGGCGCCTGTAAGCAGGCGCCCGAACCATGCATTATCGGCGATTCTAACGCAGCAGCTTATCCAGCGCCACCGCAATACCGTCTTCATTGTTATTGGCGGTCACCATCTGGGCCACGGCCTTAACCTCGTCAACCGCGTTGCCCATGGCAACACCGGTGCCGGCCCACTCAATCATGGACTTGTCGTTCTGGCCGTCGCCAAACGATACAACCTCACTGGCATCGATGCCGAGCTTGGGCAGGGCACCCTCGAGCGCACGGGCCTTGTCGATACCGGGCGCCGTGTACTCAAAGTACCAGTCGGCCGTAAACATGCCCGAAAGCGTCTGCTTAAAGGGCGCATACATCTCCTCGTAATGCGCCTGCAGGTAGGCCGGATCGCCCGCCGTCAGCAGCTTGTCCACGGGATAAGCATCAGCGACCTCATGCAGGCTCTCCACCTCGCGAATCTTAAGATCGCACGCATCGCGCTCGTATTTGACGATGTTTTTCTGCGAGCCGTCAGGCAGCGTGATCATGCAGCGGTACGAGTCCTCAACGTGCAAATCGCGACCGAGCGAAATCATAGGGATCACGTCAAAATTACGCAGGTGATCAATCAGGCGATGCAATTCGTCGGCAGGCATAGCCTGATCGAACAGCACCTCGTCGGTCTGGGCATCGACGACGTGTGCGCCGTTAAAGGCCACCAGCAGACCGTCATGGTTTTGAAGGTCGAGCTCTTGCGCCAAGGCCTGCAGCCCCCATGCGGGACGGCCCGAAGCCAAAATGAGCTTAATGCCCGACTCCTGCGCCGCGAGCAGCTTCTCGCGCGTACGCGGGCTAATCACTTTCTGGTCGTTGGTGAGCGTACCGTCGATATCCATTGCGATGGCTTTAATTGCCATATGTGCCTCCTTGCATCGTTTTTATCGCGCACTATCTTATCCGAGCCGGGGCACGTTCGCACGGCGCGCGTATGACGGTTGCAAAACCACCCCATTTGAAACAAAGACAAAAAAGTACTTGCAAAGACGCGTTCCGACATATAAGTTGATTAAAGACCGCCGTTGCGGTTTTAAGTAGATCGAGCATATGAAGTTTGAGTTTTAGCGTGTAAGAGAAGGAAGATCGGCAAAGTACAACCCCAAACGCAATGACAACTTAATGAGGTAACTGCCACATGTGAGGCACCCAGGGCATTGCTGTCTCGATTTTGAGCACGATGCCTTCCGCCTTGCATGGGCCGTTCCATCCCGCCCCTGCAGCAACTGCCTCACGGGCTCATTGAAAACCGCATAGCACCCCAACGTCAGCACATCACCCACGGCAAGCACATCACTCACGACAACCAACACATCAACAAACAGCACGAACATCAACCGATTGGAGAAGCTATGACAAACCACCACGCTGAAGACGGCGATAAGAAAAGCATTCTGGATGCCCGCATTGAGCGAGCATATGCAAACGAATATGACGCCGCCTTTGCCGCCGCGACCATCAAGAACTACGCGTCGCTACCGCTCGCGACGATCTTGGCCGACCACCCTCAACTGCTGAAGCGCTGCACAAAGATCATGGGCGACCCCGACATTCGCAAGCTGACAGACCCCTATGCCCCAAAACGCGACAACGATTCGTACGTTCTTACCGTAGGCTGCCTAGCCCATATGCTTACGGCGCTCGACACGAAACTCAAGCTCGAATGGGAACCCGACGAGCGTCATGAACTCGAAAGCAAGCGGAACACCCTGCGCACCGCGCTGTTCCTTCCGCTGGACGGCCTCAGGCGCTGCAACGTCGAGCTCAATACACAGGCGCGGCAAAAGCCCGGGACCACGGGGCAGAAAACTCCAAGACCCCATGCGGTCATCGTCGACCGCAACCGATATAACCGCATGACCGCGCACTTTTCCGCCGAGGGAGCGGCCATAAGGACGCTGATCGACCTGCTGTGCCTCCTGAGCATCAACGAGCTATTTGAGGGCTATCTCGCCCTTGTTCCCGCGACGGCACCCAAGTCGGTAGCAAAGATCATCGAGACCTGCAGACGCCAGTTTGAGCGCCATCGCAATGGCAGCGAGATGAACGCCAGCATCGCGCAGTACTACGCGGCTCATTACAAAAATGACGGATGTGCCCCTGTCGAGCATCAGCTGCGGCTCGCCTACACCACGCCCGTCGCAACGCTCCATCGCTTTGGAGCCCTTGGCGCTTGCGAGCCGCACGAACAGGCAGCCTGCCCCACAACCGAGCTCGATCTCAGGCTCGGACGAACCCTGTAGCCCGCCAGCCCCTCCGCGGGCAACAATCCTATTCCACAACACAACCAACAGAAAGGAGTCCTCATGGACACCAATCATTCCCCCATCATCAGCCCCCTCACCATGCGTGAATCCGCCCGAGGTATCACGCTCACCAGCATTTACGATGAGATGCTCGCCCGTCGCGAGCTCTCCGTCATGGGAAACATCGAAACCCCGATGGCCCACGACCTATGCCAGCAGATCCGCCTGCTCGACGCCACCGATCCCAGCCGCCCCATCACCATATTTGTCGCCAGCGCCGGCGGAAGCGTGCGATCGGGCCTTGCGATCTATGACGCCATGCGCCTCGCATCGTGCCCCATCCGCACCGTCTGCCTGGAATTCGCCGCGTCCATGGGCGCCGTGATTTTTATGGGCGGCGACGATCGCCGTATGGCGCCCCATGCAGAGCTCATGATTCACGACCCGCTGATCCCCCAGGGGGCAGGCGGCTCGGCACTTGCGCTGCAGGAAACCAGCCGGCGTCTCATGCAGACCCGCAAGACCCTCACGCAAATCCTCTCGGACCGCAGCGGCCTCACGCCCAAGCGCATCCAGTCCCTCACTGCAAAAGACACCTACCTTTCGGCCGAGCGCGCCGTCGAGCTCGGCTTTGCCCACGAAATCCTCTCGACCACCAAGGAGGTCGCCCATGTCTAACCTCGCCAGCCGTCTCGCCGCATCTGAGTCCGCATCGTCCACCATCCTCGCCAAGGATCGAACGCTTTCCTGCGACACCCGCCAAACGGGACTCAACAACAATGCACTTGTGATCGGCCCCTCGGGAGCCGGCAAGACCCGAAACGTCCTCAAGCCCAACCTGCTGCAAATGAACGCAAGCTACATCGTGCTCGACACCAAAGGCACGCTCTGTCGCGAAGTGGGACCCGTGCTGGCAGCCCACGGTTACCGCGTGCAATGTCTCAACTTCGCCGACCTCAACACCGTCCCGGCCCTTGCGCCCGGCATCGAGCGCTGCGGCTACAACCCCCTGAGGCACATTCGCCGCAAGGCGGACGGCAGGCCCAACCAGCAGGACATCCTCTCGGTGGCAAAGGCCATCTGCCCCATCGAGGACAACAACCAGCCTTTTTGGGATCATGCGGCGGCAAACCTGCTGTCGTGTCTTATCGCCTACGTCACCGAACAGCTACCCGCCGACGAGCAGACGATCAGCTCGGTCATCAAGCTGATCGAGCACCTGCAGGACGGTGCCACGGGTCGATTGTTTGACGACCTGATCACGACCGACCCCCAAAGCTATGCCCTCTCGCTATGGCGGCGCTACGCCATTACGCAAAATGCCGAGCGCATGCACGCGAGCATCGTCGGCATCCTTGCCGAAAAGGTCATGTGTCTGGGATTCGACGGTGCGGCACAGCTCTATCGTGAGTGCCATCAGGTGGACTTCGCTTCCATGGGACACACCCCCTGCGCCCTGTTTGTAACCGTGAGCGATATTGACCGCAATCTCGATCCGCTGACCGGCCTCTTTATTTCGCAGGCGTTTATGGGCCTCATTCGTGAGGCCGATAGGCAGCCCGACGGCAGCCTGCCCGTGCCCGTGCGCTTTATGCTCGATGACTTCGCAAATCTGCAGATCCCCCAGATCGACAACGTGCTCTCGATTATCCGAAGCCGCAACATCTGGGCAACGCTGCTGCTGCAGTCGACCAACCAGCTCGATGCGCTCTATGGCGAGGCACGCGCACGCTCCATCATGGGCAACTGCGACACGCATCTGGTGCTGGCGTTCCAGGATCCCGAGAGTGCCCGGGTGTTTTCCGACCGCGCCGACGCGCTGCCCAGCACGCTCATGGCGACGCCGATCGATCGCTCGTGGCTCTTTGTGCGCGGCTGCACTCCCGAACAGGTCGAGCGCTTTAGGCTCGAAGACCATCCGCTCTACGGGGAGCTGCCCGAGGCGCAGCGAGGCCATGCGGAGGCCGAGATCTAGGCACAGGGTTCTCGCAGCGCGCGGCGCCCCGGCGATATTCCACAAAGGCCGTGCGCCCCGGGACCACGGCAAAGCAAAGGGGCCCGCATCCGATAGGATACGGGCCCCTGACTATAAGACGCGATGCGTTAACAGCAGTGACTACTTGCGGTGCGCGCGATAGAACTCGATGAGCGCCTGGGTCGAAGCGTCCTGCTCGGCCTTGGCGGCGTCATCGTGGAAGGCCGGGGTGATCTGCTTGGCAAGCTGCTTGCCCAGCTCGACGCCCCACTGGTCGTAGGAGTCGATGCCCCAGACCGTGCCCTCGACAAACGTGATGTGCTCGTACAGGGCGATGAGCTCGCCGAGTGCGAACGGGGTCAACGTGTCGCCAAAGATCGAGGTCGTCGGACGGTTGCCCTCAAAGCAGCGGGCCGGGACGATCTGCTCGGGCGTGCCCTCGGCGCGCACCTCATCGGCCGTCTTACCAAAGGCGAGCGCCTTGGTCTGGGCCAGGAAGTTGCCCAGGAACAGCTCGTGCACGTCCTGGCCGCTGTCGGTCGCAGGGTTGGCGGTATTGGCGAAGGCAATGAAATCGGCCGGGACCACCACGGTGCCCTGGTGCAGCAGCTGGTAGAAGGCGTGCTGACCGTTGGTGCCGGGCTCGCCCCAGAAGATCTCACCGGTGTCGGAGGTCACGGCGCTGCCGTCCCAGCGGACATGCTTGCCGTTGGACTCCATGGTGAGCTGCTGCAGGTAGGCCGGGAAACGATGCAGGTACTGGCAGTACGGCAGCACGGCGTGGCTCTTGGAACCGAAGAAGTTGACGTACCAGACGTTGAGCAGGCCCATCAGCGCAACGGCATTGTTCTCGAGCGGCGTGTTGCAGAAGTACTCGTCGATAGCGTGGAAGCCCTCGAGGAACTGCTGGAAGCGCTCGGGACCGAGCACGACGATCAGCGACAGGCCCACGGCGGAGTCGACGGAGTAGCGGCCGCCGACCCAGTTCCAGAAGCCGAAGGCGTTGGCGGGGTCGATACCGAAGGCCTCAACCTTCTCGAGTGCGGTGGAAACGGCGACGAAGTGCTTTGCCACAGCCTCGGCGTTCTGCTCATCGGAGCCGTCGATGGCGCCCTGGGCCTTGAGCTGCTCGAGCATCCAGGTCTTGACCTCGCGGGCGTTGGTGAGGGTCTCGAGCGTGGTGAAGGTCTTGGAGACGATGATCACGAGCGTGGTCTCGGGATCCAGGCCCTTAAGCTTCTCGGCCTGGTCGTTGGGGTCGATGTTGGAGATATAGCGGCAGTCGATACCGGCGTCGGCATAGGGACGCAGAGCCTCGTAGGCCATGACCGGGCCCAGATCGGAGCCGCCGATGCCGATGGACACCAGGTGCTCGATCTTCTTGCCGGTAACGCCCTTCCACTCACCGGAGCGCACGCGCTCGGCGAAGGCATACATGCGGTCGAGGACCTCGTGCACGTCGGCGACGACATCCTGGCCGTCGACGATGAGCTGGCCCCTCTCGGTTGCGGGGCGGCGAAGCGCGGTGTGCAGGACGGCGCGGTCCTCGGTGGTGTTAATGTGCTCGCCGGAGAACATGGCGTCGCGGCGCTCCTCGAGCTTCACCTCGCGGGCAAGATCGCACAGCAGCTTGACGGTCTCATCGGTCACCAGGTTCTTCGACAGATCGAAGTGCAGGTCACCGGCGTCAAAGCTCAGCTTGTTCACGCGCTCGGCATCGGCAGCGAACCAGGCCTTGAGGTCGATACCATCGGCCTCGAGCTTCTCCTGATGAGCCTCGAGTGCCTTCCAAGCGGCAGTCGACGTAGCATCGATAGGTGCGGCAACAGTTGCCATAGAGTCCTCCTCAGCATACGGGCGCACGCCTCCATGCGCCCGGACATTCAGATGCCACTATTCTAGCGCAGGTCAAGACTACAATCAGCGAGCGTTGCCAATCGGCCCCCAAACGGCAACCGATCAAAAAGGGACAGGCTTATTTTGGCAGGTCAAACGCTTTACCAACCAAAAATAACCCGTCCTTTTATGGCAAATATTAGGCCGCGGCGCAGACGCTACCGAGTAACTCACGCAGAGGAGACCCGATGCCCTCCAGCAGTTCGGGCGCGATAATGGCAAAAACGGGAACCTCGCCGGTGCCCACGACAGCAGGCACCTTGCCCTCCGAGACAATGCATCCATAAGGCACAAAGCCGTCTTCGCCGGCATCGAGCGCCGCCATGCGACGCGCGAGCTCGCGCGCAAAGCCAGCAGTATCGGCATCGCCAATCGCCAGGACAAAGTCCACGCCCTCGTCGGTCGCCAGGGCCACGGCTTCGTCGATCAGCTCGTCTCCCCCGTCGCCCTCAAACGAGCCGCAGCAGAAAAGCACACGCTCGAGTAGGGCTCGATCAAGCGAGCCAAGTGCCGCCGAGACAAGCTCGTCGCGCGCATGCTTGTCGCCTCCCGGCACGACCAGTGCCTTGGTGCCGCCATAGTGGGCAACCAATCGCCCGCACCAGCGAGCCACATCCCCATCCGCAACCAAGCGCGTCGGCATACCAAACCCATAATTGACCATCTTTCCCACAACCCTTCCGTGCGTATAGGCGGTATCGATCGTTAGGCTCATGCTACGAAGCGAGCTTTTCCGAGCTGTTTCGCGCTCTTTAGGGCTGCGTTAAAAACCCGATGCAGCCGCACGACCATACCCGCCAAAAAGGGACAGGTTTTGACGGTGTCCAGTCGAGCGGGTATTATCGAACAGGTATTCGATAAGAACATGTGTTTGATGGGAGGACGCGTGGCGCACGAGCAGCACACCTACATCTGCATCGACCTCAAGACGTTTTATGCCAGCGTCGAGTGCGTGGACCGCGGGCTCGATCCACTCACCACCAACCTGGTCGTTGCCGACGAATCACGCGGACGCACGACCATCTGCCTCGCCATCACACAGGCCATGAAGGACCTCGGGATACACAATCGCTGCCGTCTGTTCGAAATTCCCGATGGCATCGACTACATCACGGCCGTACCACGCATGCAGCATTACATGGAGGTGTCGGCGAAAATCTACGGTATCTATCTGGAATACGTCAGCCCCCAGGACGTGCACGTCTACTCCATCGATGAGTGCTTTATCGACGTGACGCCCTATCTGGACCTCTATCACACCGATGCGGAAGGGTTCGCCTGCACGCTGCGCGACGAGGTCCTCGCGCGCACCGGCATCACGGCGACGGTCGGCATCGGCCCCAACCTATTCCAGGCCAAGGTAGCGCTCGACATTACCGCCAAGCACGTACCCAGCCGCATCGGCATACTCGACGACGAGGCCTTTCGCAAGGAGATCTGGCCCCATCGTCCCATCACCGATATCTGGGGCATCGGTCCCGGCGTGGCAGCCCGCCTCGAGAAATACGGCGTCTACGATCTGATGGGCGTCGCGGCGCTCGACGAAAACCTGCTTTACGACGAGCTCGGCGTCAATGCCGAATATCTCATCGACCATGCCTTCGGGCGCGAGCCGACAACCATCGCCGACATCCAAGCCTATCGCCCGCAAGCAACTTCGACCACCACAGGACAGGTGCTCTCGAAGGGTTATGCCTACGAACAGGCCTATACCGTCTTGCGCGAGATGGTCGATGCCGCCGTGCTGGATTTGATCGACAAGCACGTGGTGTGCGACAGCATCTCGCTCTTTGTGGGCTATGCAAGCGAGCGCGCCGACATCCGCAGGCTTGATGCCAGCGGCACTGCACAATATGTGGACGAATGCGGACACCTGCGCTCGAGTACGTCGAGCATCGAACCCACCGCAACCGCCGGCCCCGAGCTCGCACCCCGTGCGCCCAAGCCCGTCCAGCGCGATGACGAACGGCGTCGCCTGGTGCGCGAAGCGCAGGCAATCGATGGCATCTTTGTGGGAGAGCATGGCGGCAAACCGCGCGGTGGCTATGCCGCACTCTTTGCGCACTCCAACGCCTCGCGCAAGCTGCCCGAGCGCACCAATTCGTTTAAGAAGATCATGGGATATTTCGATGAGCTCTGGGCACAGACTGTCGATCCCAAACGAACGGTCAAGCGCATCAACCTGGGATTTGGCAATCTGGTGCCCGAGGAATTTGCCACCATCGATCTATTTAGCGATATCGAGGCGGATGAGCGCGAGCGCGACCTAGCGCGCGCCGTCCTGGCCGTGAAAGGCAAGTACGGCAAGAACGCGCTCGTCAAGGGATTAAGCTTTACCGCTGGCGCCACCGCGCGCGAACGCAACGATCAGGTAGGAGGACATCGTGCCTAAGTCCCAACAACAGCCGATGCGGCCACCGACACCTTTTGAACGCCTAGCGGACCCCGAGGGAAGACGTCGTTCCGCCGACCCAAAGCTCACCGCCAACGGCACCGTCCGTGCCGGCCGTGCCGCGCAGTTTATGCCCTTTGCCGCCCTCACGGGATACTACGAGCTCGTGCGTAAACAAGAGATCACCGCCGAGCCAAAATGCGAACTCACAGAAGAAAAAGCCCTCGAGCTTTCGCAAAAGCTCGAGGGCCTCAAACGCGGCGACTTGGTGCGCGTCACCTATTACGATGCGTACGGCTATCGCACTCGCACGGGCATCCTTGATGAGGTGCTCCCTGCGTTCAAGCTACTCAAACTCAGGGATATCGCCATCGACTTCGACGACATCCAGGACATCGAGCTACGCGGACGAGCCTAGACAAGGACGCGCATCCAGAGCGACGCTTACAGCGTCATGACGTAGTAGCCCGCGTCTTTCACGGCCGTCTCGAGGACATCACGATCAACCGGCTGCTTAGAGCGCACGCGTGCCGTGTGGTCCGCATACGTCACCGTTGCCCACACGCCATCCAGTGCATTGAGGGCATTGGCTACGTTCTGAGCGCAGCCGTCACAGCTCATGCCGCCGATGAGCAGCTCATCGCTATAGGGATAGTGCGATGCATCGGTATCCACCACAACAACCTTTTTGGCCTTCTTGCCGCTCGCACCATCGCTGCAACAACTCTTCCCGTGTGTCGAAGCGGCAATGCGACGCAGTCCAAAAAACATGCCGACGGCAATGACGGCCAGCACGATGAGATCCGCAGGGTTGAGCAAGTCACTCATGCGTTCCCCTTTCAAGTAACACTATCTAGATACCCCCATGGGGTGTCACCATCTTAACCCAAATTCATGTCCGTTCGGTCAATTAGTTTCCCTCTTCAAACTTTTTTGTTGACCATGGCTTACTTTCGTGTATAAGTTTTCCTAGGCTAACAACTGAGGACCCGAAAGGAGCATCGTGACTCGAACCATTGACATCCCAACATACCAAACGGCTGTCGTACGCAACTGCTCCCCTACGCTCGCAGGTATCAAGCCGGCTTCGCTCTTTACCTATCCCGGCGTTTACGCCAACCAAAACGGAAAACCCGGCGCCGCCCATATCGAAGAGCGACGCTCTCGCCTGCTCGCCGTCATAGCCCAATGCAACCGCGAGCTCCAGCCACTCGGAATCCATATGAGCGTTTTGGTCTGGCGTCCCTGCGGAGCGCTCATCTATGTGTACCGCCCTGCGGACCTCATGCGATACCTCTCCGACCCCCGTGCCACGACGGCGCTAGCCGCCGAAGGTTACGATGTCCACAACCTGCCCGCATCCCTGGTGCATCTCGCCGCGCGCATCACGCTGGCAAGCAGCAATGCCGCAGAAAGCGCCTATGACGGCAGCGCCTGCGCACTCGCGCGAAATAGGCACTGCGATACGGGGTGCATATGCGAGTTCCCCCACGAAATTGGCTATTTTTTGGGCTATCCCTACGAAGATGTCCATCAGTTTATCGTCCAGCACGGCGAAAACTATAAGGTCTTTGGCGCATGGAAGGTATACACAAACGTTGAGCAGGCGCTCACGACCTTCGATTCCTATCGCGCATGCACGCAATACCTTACCTACATCTATCAACAGGGCTGCACCCTGGGACAACTTGTCCAGGCAACCCGATAGAGCATACAAGACGCGGCCGCACGCCGCACAACCGAAAGGAAAACATATGAGCAAGATCGCCGTCGTCTACTGGAGCGGTACAGGCAACACCGAGGCCATGGCAAACTTCGTTGCCGAGGGTGCAACCGGTGCCGGCGCCGAGGCAGAGGTCATCTCCTGCGCCGACTTCTCCGCAGACAAGGCCGCCGGCTATGACGCCATTGCCTTCGGCTGCCCCGCCATGGGTTCCGAGGAGCTTGAGTATGACGAGTTCCAGCCTATGTGGGACGAGGTCAAGGAGACCCTCGGCGACAAGAAGGTCGTCCTCTTTGGCTCTTATTCGTGGGCCGAGGGCGAGTGGATGGACAACTGGAAGGCCGATGCCGACGAGGCGGGCGTCAACGTCGTAGACTCCACCATCTGCTACGACGCGCCTGACGATGAGGGCGAGACCGCTTGCAAGGCCCTCGGAGCCGAGCTCGCGTAACGAACCCAGGGCCTCCAAAAGAGCCCGCATCGAAGCGCATCCCCATCCCTACAAAAGAGCGGGGGCTGGATTCAAGTCCAGCCCCCGCTCTTTTATAACGGCAGTTACATCAACCGGCTACGAGATATTGCCCAAGAACGCCTTGGTGCGCTCGCTCTTGGGGTGGTCGAAGACCTCGCTCGGCGTACCCTCTTCCACAATGACGCCGCCGTCCATAAAGACGACGCGGTCGGCGACGTCGCGGGCAAAGCCCATCTCGTGCGTCACGACGATCATGGTCATGCCATCGCGTGCCAGGTCGCGCATGACACCCAGAACGTCGCGGACAAGCTCGGGGTCAAGCGCCGACGTGGCCTCGTCAAAGAGCATCACGTGTGGATTCATCGACAGGGCGCGGGCGATGGCAACGCGCTGCTGCTGGCCGCCCGAGAGCTGGCTCGGCATAAAGTCGATACGCTCGGCAAGACCGACCTTGGTGAGTTCCTCGACGGCAATCTTCTCGGCCTCTTCCTTGCTGCGCTTGAGCACCTTTTGCTGCGCAAGCATGACGTTCTTTTTGACCGACAGGTGCGGGAACAGGTTGAACTGCTGAAAAACCATGCCCAGGTGCGTGCGCACTTTGTTGAGGTCGACGCCCTTGGCGCACACGTCCACACCCTCAACGACAATCGAGCCACTCGTGGGATGCTCCAGACGGTTGATGCAGCGAAGCATCGTCGACTTACCCGAGCCCGAAGGACCCAGGACTACGACGACCTCGCCCTTGTGCACATCCAGATCGATATCGCGCAGGACCACGTTGTCGCCAAAGGCCTTCTGGAGGTTCTTGATGCTGACGACGACCTCGTTCGAGTTATTGGTTTCGCTCATGATAGGACCTCCTTACAGACCGGCGATGTGATCGGCGGGCGTCGCGACAACCTGTCCGGCGCTCTTGGTGGGACGCTTCTTTTTGGTTTCGGCCGTCCCCAGAAGTCTCGCCTCAAGACCGCTCACCAAGCGCGCAAGCGGCAGGGTAATGACCAGATAGAACAGAGCGGCAACCACGTACGGTGTAATGGAGCCCGTCGTGGCCACGATGGTGCGGGCGTTCATGACGATCTCGACGACACCCACGGCGGCAAGCAGCGACGTGTCCTTGTAGAGCAAGATAAACTCGCTGGTCAGCGTAGGCAGGACATTGCGGAACGTCTGCGGAATCATGACATAGAGCAGCGTCTGGAAGGCATTCATGCCCAGCGAGCGAGCAGCCTCGTTTTGGCCCTTGGGGATCGACTGAATACCGGCACGGAAGATCTCGCACAAGTACGCAGACGAGTTCATGGCCATGACGATAACACCCAGCACATAGTCGTCCACTTTGACACCGGCCAGCGGCAGACCGAAAAACGCGATATAGATCTGCAGGAACGCCGGCGTACCGCGAATGATATTCACATAGATGCCGGCAAGACAGCGCAGGATGCGCGACTTAGAGATGCGCATGAGCGACAGGGCAAAACCGAAGGGAATTGCCAGCGGAAACGCCACAAGCACGATCGAGAGCGACATAAGGAAGCCCTTGAAGACGATCGGCAGGCTCTGGACCAAAATGACCGGGTTCAGGAACAGGCGCAGGAACATATTGGAGTTCCACGCCTCGACCCACGGCTGCTCTTTAAGGTCAGCCAGGAAGTTATCGAAGGCCGTCACGCCCTTGATCTCCACCGACGGAATCTTGGAGATCTTCTTGGTCGACCCGTCGGCGAGCGTATAGGTGCCGCTAAAGGCCTCATCGCCGCCCTCGACGGGGAAGGTCACGCCGTAAACCTCGACACGGAAAAAGCCGCCGGCAGGCGCCGTCTCGCCAAAGTCAATCTTGAGCGTCTGGCCGTCAGCCTTGCACGTGGGCTTCATGGGCGTACGATCCATGAGGTCCTCGCCCGAGAGCATCGTCAATCGCGTGTCATCGGTACCAAACGTCGTGCCGTCGACAAACGTCAGCGAAAGACCGCTCAGCTCCTCGTCGGCATCGGCCTGAACTTCCCAGGTAATGCGGGTCTCGGTGCCACCGACCACGTCGCTACCCGAACCGGTATTGGGTCGGGCGGTGATCTTTGCGGTCTCAAGCGCCTGGGCGGTCGTGGGCGCATATGCCCCCGCGCACACCAGCGCGAGCGCCACGGCCATGACGCAAACTAGCTTTTGGAGCAAGGCGGGCAGTGAAAAACGCTGCTCCGCGGCCCCTTCGTTCAATCGAGACAAGGTGGCTCCTATCGTAGAAGTTGCCGGCAAAACGAGACGGAAACATTCTCCGTCGAGAGAAGCGCAAAGGCCCTCTCCGCAAAACGGAAAGGGCCTACGCGCAATCAAGCATCTATTTACTTGATGTTGTACTTAGCCATGAGGGCGTCAACGGTACCGTCGTCGGTCAGGTCCTTGATGGCCTGGTTGATGTCGTCCTTGAGCTTGGTGTTGCCCTGGTTGATGGCGATGGCGTACTCCTCGCCGGTGCTGATCTGCTTGATAGTCTGGCAGGTGTTGAACTGCTCGGCGGTCAGCTGACTGGCAACGGAGCGGTTGGTCACCACGGCGTCACCCTTGTCGGACTGCAGTGCGCTGAAGCACTCGGTGGCGTCCTTGTAGGGGACGATCTTGGCCTTGGGGAAGTTCTCCTGGGCAAAGGCCTCGGCGGTCGAACCGGACTGGACGATGATGGTAGCGTCGGCGTTGTTGAGCTTCTCGCTGTAGTTGTCGGCCGTGATGTCGGTGTTATCGACCTTGGTCACGATAGCCTGATCGTCCATGTAGTAGGAATCGGAGAAAGTGACTTCCTTCTCACGCTCGGGCGTGTCGGTGATAGCCGCGATGGAAACGTCATACTTGGCGCCCGAAGCAACGCCCGGAACCAGCGTGTCAAAGTCATTGTTGACGTACTCGACATCCAGGCCCAGCTTGTCGCCGATAGCCTTAATGAGCTCAAGGTCAAAGCCCTGATAATCGCCGTTGTCATCCTTGTACTCAAACGGAGCGTACTCGGCGGAGGTGCCGACGGTCAGCGTACCGTCCTTGACGAGCGCGTACTCCTTGGAGCCGTCGACCTTCTCGACCTTAGCGTCGTCAGAGCTGCTGGAACTGGCATTGGAACCAGAGGTGGCGTTGGACGAGCCGCAGCCCGTCAGTGCGAGGGCGAGCGCCATGGCGCCCGTGGCGGCAAATGCGCCAAGCTTCTTGAGCTTCATAATCAGTCTCCTTCCGGTGACCCCGTTTGATTCAGAGGTCTGCAAAAACTGTTGGATATTATGCACCCGTAAATGCGAAACTGCAATTAGAAAACTGATTGAAACAAACCCATAACGTGAATGGAACACTCCACTTAGTGACAGTCATTACTGCTGCAATGACCTTAACAGTTTAATTTCAGCCGCATAACCTGCAAGTTCGTTCGGTGTCTCCAAAATGAATGGCAATGCGCGCAAGCGGCCATTCGATACAATATTCTGCATAACCTGCATACCGCCGCCAAACTCTTCACTACCCAGGTAGCCCTTGCCGATGCACTCGTGGCGATCCTTATGGGCACCGCAGGGGTTCTTGGAGTCATTGATATGCACGGCGCGCAGGCGCTCGATACCCACCACACGATCGAACTCGTCGAGCACACCGTCCAGATCATGGATGATGTCGTAGCCGGCGTCATTCACATGGCAGGTGTCCAGACACACGCCCAGCTTGTCCGATAGCTCTGGACGTCTGGCAGCAACACCCTCGATAATGCGCGCCAGCTCTTCAAAGCTACGGCCCACCTCGGTGCCCTTGCCGGCCATGGTCTCGAGCAGCACCGTCGTCTGCTGGCCCTCAAACATCACCTGGCACAGGGTGTCGACGATCATCCGAATGCCGGCGTCGGAGCCCTGCCCCACATGCGCACCGGGATGGAAGTTGTAATAGTTGCCGGGCAGTGCTTCCAGACGCTGCAAGTCCTCGGCCATTGCCTCCAGGGCAAACTCGCGCGCCCGCTCTTTGGCAGAACAGGGGTTGTAGGTATAGGGGGCATGCGCCACGAGTGGGCCAAAATCGTTTTGTTCCATAAGCTCGCGCAGGGCCGCCACGTCATCCATGTCAAGATCTTTCGCCTTGCCGCCGCGCGGGTTGCGCGTAAAGAATGCAAAGGTATTGGCGCCAATGGATAGCGCCGTCTCCCCCATTGCCCGATAGCCCTTCGTCGTCGAAAGATGGCACCCAATCGTCAGCATCTCCAGCTCCCCCTCATCAGTTGCGGTGAAATAGTTCCTGTTTGGCCCCTATTCTGCCGCAAACAGGAACTATTCCACCGCAACTTACAAAAGGGGCATCAGGGATGCGGGCCGCCAAACACTACGGCTACGGGTGCCAGCATCATAATCCCCTATGCGTCAGCGCCAAGTCCTAGAGGGCCAGACGGATTGCATCGATAATGCGCGCGCAGCGCTGTGTGGCGGCAAGGGGCATGACGGGACTCTCGAGTTTCCCCGCCCGGATGAGCTGGGTCGCATGCTGGATTTCGCCGTAGAAATCATCGACCTCAAACGGGGCATTTATTTCGAGCATTCGTCCGTCGGAGTACTTCACATGGGCGAGCTCGGGGCGATGGAGACGCTCGATTTCCAACGAGCCCCGCTCGCAGGCAATCGTTAAGCGGCTTTCATATGCTGCTTTGCCGTCGCACACCATATGAATGGGTATGCCGCCGACGCTCATACGGATCTCGTCGGCCCAATCCACGCGGCCGCCCGATACGTCACGCCAGCGAACTTCACGAGACGAAACATCGCACGCACCCGCAAGTAGATCCTCAAACCACCCGACCGCATAGCAGCCCATGTCATATAGACAGCCACCCTGCAACGGGTCGAGCAGATAACTCGAAGGGGGCTCACCATAATCGAGTTTTTGCACGCTTTCAATCGAGACGATACGGCCGAGCTCGCCCGACGCAAGCAAGTCCTTCACGCGAGTGCGCATCGGGCAAAACCGATTTTTCATCGCCTCCATAAACAGCACGCCGCGCTCGCGAGAGGTGGAGGTAATCGAGAGAGCCTCTTCCTCACTCAAAACGGCCGGCTTTTCGCACAGTACGGCCTTTCCCGCGCGCAGTGCCCGACAGACCCAATGCGCATGCATGCCATGCGGAAGAGCCAAGTAGATTGCGTCGACATCGGGGTCGGCAATCAGCGCATCATAAGCCGCATCGCCGCTATCGTCAGCCGTGGCATAACTGTGCGCGGCATCAATCGAAAACGCCCTGCAAAACTCCTCAACATGCGAAGGAGTGCGACCGGCGGCAGCCACAAGCCGTGCCCCGTCCACCTCCTTGAGCGACGATGCGAATCGATGCGAAATGCGCCCAGCGCCCAAAACGCCCCAACGAACCTCACGCAAATCATCACATGAATCCCGATGGCCCACGACAGCCCCCTTCAGTTGCGGTGGAATAGTTCCTGTTTTGCCCCTATTCTGCCGCAAACAGGAACTATTCCACCGCAAGTTATAAAAGGGGCATCAGGAGCGCGTTTTGCAAAAGGCTTTAAGCGCAGCCGTTACGGGGCCAGGCTGGAAACGTCGGCGCACATCGTCGAGACGCTCGGGAATATCGATGTGCTGCGGACAGTGCCGCGCGCATTTGCCGCATTTGATGCAATTGCTCACCAACTTGGGCTCGCTTGTACGCACCGCGCTCGCCGTAAAGTATTGAGACAGCCCCGTAAACCAACTATGCGCGTAGCTCGCGTTGTAGGCGCCAAAGCAGCCGGGAATATTGATACCCTTGGGGCACGGCATGCAGTAGCCGCACCCCGTACAGGGCACGCGATTCGATTTCTCAAACTCTCCCAGCACACGTGCGATGGTATCGAGCTGAGTAGCTGTCATCGAATCCGGCAGTGCGCGATCCGCCAATGCCGCGTTCTCGTCCACCTGCGCGGTATCGGTCATACCCGATAGCAGCATCGTGACCTGAGGATGATTCCACACCCACGAAAGGCCCCAAGCAGCCGGCGTCTTCAGGTACGGATCGCGTACGCCATCGAACACGGCGCGGGCACGCGGAGGCAGTTTGCCCGCCAGGCGTCCACCCAAAAGCGGCTCCATCACAAAC
>UQPL01000012.1:0-18335 GCA_900542895.1 uncultured Collinsella sp.
GATTTATTGCGCCGCGCAGACAATTAAACCAGCATCTTTAAACATCTGAGCAGTATAGTGACCAAAACTATCGCATAACCGCACTCTACGAATGGAGAAGTTATGACCGAACACCGCGCCATCAGCCGCCGAGCATTTACGTTGGGCCTTGGACTCGCGGCGTTGTCGCCACTTGCAAGCCTGCCCGAAACCGCCATGCTGGGCATTAGCCCGCGGGCAGCCTTTGCGGACAGCACGGCCGGGCCAGCAGTCAGCCTCGACAATTTCGTCATTCGCCTTCGCCCCGCGGGCTATTTTCGTACCGCAAGCGTTAACGAAGACGGCAACGTCATCGGCAACGTCTGCCATCTGTTTAATGACGGCACGTCCAGCAAGCTCATCCTTGAGAACGTAACGACCAAGAATGACGATACAAACTGGTATGCTATCCGCACCTTGCTCAATTTCGAAGAGCATAAAAAGACGGGCTACAGCATTTGGTCGGTCGATGGCGACTCGGACAAAGACGGAAAGGTCATCCACGTATGGAGCGGCGAGTATGACAACAAGCCCAGCCGCGCTTTTGCGTTCGAGCGGCAATCAAACGGAACCTATATCATCCGAGACCGCACGGTCGAGAAAGAAACCGAGAAAAAAGACATTAAGTACCTGGCAATAGAATCGAACGGCGAAGACCAGGACAACAATAAGATCTGCCATAAGAGTAAGAGCATTCCGTGGGAGCTCGAACTTATCGGTTACGACATGAAAAAGAACGATGCCACGGTTAGCAGCCTCGACTGGATCACGTACAGCAGCTACGTCGATGGGCCATGTTGGATGAAATACGTCGACGACAACAAGTTCCTCGACGAGCTGAGCATCCCGGGTACGCACGATTCGGGCACCTGTAGCGTGGACAACGACACCGAGCCCCAATCCTCGCAAGTAAAATGCCAGCAGGATTACATTCCCACGCAGTTGCTCGAAGGCATTCGCTATTTTGATATCCGGCTCGGAAAGGGCGACAACCCTGGCATCTGCCACGGGGATTTCTACCTATTCAAAAAAGACGGGGACTATCTGCATCTCTCCGATGTCATCGGGTACTTTAAAACGTTTTTGAACGAAAACCCGACAGAAGCGCTCATCATGCTTGTATCACGAGGCAACGACGAGGCTACCGACGAAAGTGTTACGACGGCTTTCGCCAAGGTTTTGGACGACAACCCCAAACTGTTCTATACGTCGAGCCGAATCCCCACGCTACACGAGGTGCGCGGAAAGATCGTTCTGCTGCGTCGATTTAGGCTCGCCGGCAACAGTGTAAGCGGCCACACGTGGGGCCTCGACCTTACCGAATGGGATGACAAGATCAAGGCTCACTCCGACAGCGCCACTATGTGTCTCGTCCAAGACGCGCGGGGCTTTGAAGCCGCGGGGGAAACAGGCGATAAAGAGCCCTATTGCACCAAGGTATACGCCCAGGACAAGTACAAACTCACGGGAACCGACAAGCTCAGCTGGGTCGATAATGCGCTGAAGGAAACGTCCGGGCGCACGCGCAACGAGGTAGATGTCGAGGACGATAACGGGGCCAAGGAGAAAGTCCTGGAGCGTTGCTGGTCTATCAACTACACCAGCTGCACGGGCTTGTCGCACGGAGGCAATCCTTTTACCTCGGCACGAGTAGTCAACGAGCATCTGTATAAGAGCCCGTACATCAATCCCAGCGGCATCGAGGATACAAAGTCAGATTACCTCAAGCACATTGGCATCATCGCATCCGACTTTGTTGATGCGGCGCTGGCCCGGAGCATCTATCAGCGCAATTACGATACGGAGCACAAGCAGACGGCTTCGTACTATCTCCCGTACTATCTCCCGACCCGCATGCGCATGACGTACGGCGACTCGCTGAGCGATGCCTCATTCCAGGATGGCAAGACCGTTGGCGAGGGTCATTTCCGCCTTGCCGACAGCAGCAACGCGCTCAACGCGACAGCTTCGGGCCATGCGTTTGCCATTGAATACGTGGATGTCGACGCCCTGGGCAACGAGACCGTTACGGGGCTGCAGGGCTCTGTGCCCATCGATATCGATCCGCTCGCGCTGACGCCCCATTTTGAGGGACTCGAAGGCCTTAAGGCCGGCGAAGACGTGCGCGCCAAGATTGCGGCATCACTCGAGGGCAAGCTCGAAACCGACGCCTGCACCGCCCAGCTCGAGTTTGTGCACGACGCGGACGGCGCTCCGGGCACGGCAATGGCCGAGGGCGAGGCATTTGCCGCGGGGACGTATTGGGTGCGTGCGAAAGGTCTGTTGGGCGACGCGGCGCAAAACTACACGCTCGCCAGCGACGGAGCCGCAAGCTTTACCGTAGCGGCCTCGGGCAGTGCAGGCGGCACCGGTAGCGGCACGGGTTCCAACGCAGACGGCGCCGACAAGAACGGCGGCGGCAACAAGAGCAAGGGCTCGACCGGAAAACTCGCCGACACGGGCGACGGCTCTGGCGTTGCCGCCGGGCTCGCTGCCGCCGCCGTGGCGACAACGGTCGCCGGCGCGGCGATGCCTGCCAATGACCGCGAAAACGTTGGGGACGACAGCGAATAGGCAAGCCCGCCTTTTAGACACATCGACTCAATTGGGGGGGCGCAGAATACCGTTCTGCGCCCCGATTTTTACCTTAGCCCGAACACCGTTATCGGCTACATCACCATGTTCAGCGCATTCACGAACTCCTGAGCTTGGGAGCGGCTGCTCAGACTAAAGACACAGGCAGTCAACAGCCTGTTACGTAGGAAAACGTCGCGGCCCTTGATCCTGCTGACCCCCGTAATGTCCTTAAGATAAACAATCTCGGTGTGCTTGCCACCAAAAGTGCCCTTCTTGAGCACCTCGATGCGGTTAAGGTAGATCTTGACGTCTTTAAACCTACCCGAACCTTTGTCCTGGAACAGCAGCGTGTTGTTGTCCATACGCGTCACTCCCGCGGGGTTCGCTAAAACTGCCTCTATGGTCACATTTTAACCACCGCAAGGCCCCATGCGATGATGTCAGACAGCACAGCAATTCGTGTCCGCGCGAGGCTTTAAGATAGGTATGCTCAGCTGCATCGATGCGACCGGAATATTCTAGGAGCACGCCTCGTATTATTCGCCATTAGAGGAGGTCTTACCTGGTTTACGTATGGGAATTCGAGTTCTTTGATTCGGACGGCATTGAACTTCCCGTGCCAGACTTCGGACATGAGCCGCGACACGGCGGCAAGATTATCGCTGTAGCCGTCAACCGCGAACTCGGCGACATTCCCGCCGTCACCGCAGTGGATGCCGCGCGTATGCTCGGTGTTAGCTCAGCACGGGTGTCACAACTGCTAAATGCAGGACTGCTGGATTCATGGAAGGATGGCACCAAGCACATGATGTCCAAAGCCTCCATCGAGGCACGACTCGCCGATGCACCAAGGGTGGGACGCCCCAAAGAGGCCCCCGTTGCCGTGTAAGGCGATGCCGCTGTGGGCTTTCATCACCTGACATGCATGGCAGCCAGGAACGCTCGATTCGGGACTCACTGCGCCCCGAATCGAGCTGGGCCCATTGCTGCAGGCTGATTCGCATCCCCGATCCCAAAAAGACAGAAGCGCCACTTGCTTCGTTGAGCCCCAACATCCGACCCCGGCTCCCCCTCGTATCCCCAGCGGCATTTCAACTCCAGGACATGTCGCGATCATGCCCGGTCATCCATGCAAATGGACACCACTCTAACACTGGGGTCAGATATCCCCCGCTGCGGCGTATAGGGTAAAATCTTGTCTGCCGCGGAATCCGCCTGCGGGCAACGCTCCGATCTCCGATTGGGGTGAAGCCTATGAACTTGTTTCTTGAAATCCTGCGCCTCTCGATGTACGCGACCGGCATTGCCCGGAACCTCTACGCGATCTGGCGGGAATATAAGCAGTAACGGATAGCGAAGGGAGTCATAGAAAAGGGCCGGTTGCAGCCGGCCCTAGACGATAATACCTGCGTTGCCCGCGTCTCCGAAGTTTAAGCGCTGAGGAGCGGGTTCCGCGGCACAACCTGATTTTACCCAGTGAGGCAGCTCTTTTGCAGCCGCTCCACTGTTTATTTACATCTGGCACCCTCAAACAATCAGACAGCAGCCCGCACTCCTGAGAGCCGCCCCGCACCCCCGGCCATCACGTTACGGCAACAACCGGCGCTACTCCCCTACTTCCCAAAGATCGCAGCGAACAAGCCCTTGCGTTTGGGCTTTTCCTCTCGGTAAGAACCCTCGACGGCGGCTGCCACCTGACGCGGCTGCTCGCCGTCTCCACGGCGCACAATCTGGTAGAGGAACGGCGATTTAACGTATTTGACCTCGACGGGCGTGGCGTGCACGGTGCTTTCACTGGACAGATGCAGGCTCGGGCTAAGCGGCGCCACGATATGCGTTTCGCGCTTGTCGCTAAACACCACCGCGGCCGCGCGGCCCGTCTGGCCGTTTACGGCAATGCGCACCTGCTCGCCATCGCGGCCGTCTGTCGCCGGACGATCGACAAAGTAGACCGGCACCATCACCAGGCCGTCCTTATGCTTGCGGGCCTTGCGCGCCCAGGTGCGGATGCTCTTTTTATTGAGCCCCAGTACAGCCTCGGCGTCGTTACCCGCAACGTCGAGCGCCAACTTATCAATGACCACCTGGTCCTTGGTAGATGCATCGACGGAGACGACGCGGAAGTCGCCTTCCTGCATGGCGGGATCGAACGGACCGACCTTGGCAAAGTCCCACGGCTCCAAAATGCCCATGAGGCGAACGTCCAGGTAGTTTGCTCTGGGGTATGCCCAGTCGAGCACCTCGTAGTACACCAGGGTTTCCTTGCTCAGGCCCTTGCCCGGGAAGCTCGCCATCATGCGCAGGTCCGCCAGCGCCATGGGGAAATAGAAGAGCATCATGTCGTTTTGGATCGCATCTTCCACGTCGTGCCCGGCAAAGGCATCCGGATACTGGCGCACCAGCTGCAGCGCGTTGGCACGTGCCTGCTGCGGCGAGATTTCGCAGGGAATACCCTGATCCGGCACATACTCCGCACCCACGCCCATGGTCAGACGCTTGCTAAACGTCCCCGGCTTGAGCAGGTCGGCAATGCCGATCTTGTTGCCGCAGGACGGGCACTCAAACACGCGCTGGGTCGACTCGCCCTCAAAGGACGCACCACAGAAGGGGCAAGGAATGCTCACATGCGTGGCCTCTTGGAACTCCTGCGCCGTGCCGCGATCCTCCCACAGCAGATGTTCCAGGACCGACTGATTGCGCCAGTGCGAATTGAAGAAATACCAGTCCGGGTCCTCCGGGCGCTCGAGTTGCGACACATGCGTGAGCTTGAGCAGTCCATCCACCACCGTCAACGGCGTATGGCGAATGCCCAGGGCGCTCTTGGGCTCCCCCGCATCAGCCTGCCACGGAACGACCGTGCCGCAATAGGCGCACTCAAAGCTGCGCTTAGCCTGGTGCGAGTACATAGGGCCGCCGCAGTTTTGACATTTAATGGCAAACATCTCGTCCATGGAAACGTCCTCCTTTGCACAGGGGCTGTCGACATTAAGTATGTCGAGCAAGCAGGCACATGCCCATACCCATGTGGCCCAAAATGGAGCACCCAGGCAGACGAGAAGGCTCGCTCGTTAGCACCGGCAGACTATTGCTGCATTTTCTGAGCATCGGTGCACGGCGCCCCCGCGCGAGCTACACTATCCCCTTAAACATGATTGTGAGGACGACCGCTATGCTATTTGTTAATCGGCTGGTACATACACTTGTTCCCGGCAGCGAGGGCGAGCCGGTCGATACATCTTGCCGTACCAACGCGGGCTTTGCCGCAAGCCTCATCTGCATTGGCCTCAACATTACCCTGTGCCTAGCCAAGGGCATCGCGGGTCTGCTCGCCGGTTCCGTCTCCCTCATCGCCGACGCTTTCAACAACCTCTCCGATGCCTCGAGCAACATCGTGAGCCTGCTCGGGTTCCGCCTTGCCAGCCGCCCGGCAGACGAAGGCCACCCCTATGGCCACGGTCGCTATGAGTACCTCGCCGGCCTGTTCGTCGCCGTCCTGGTTTGCGCCGTCGGCATCAATCTGATCCTCGAGTCGGTCACTAAGATCATCAAGCCTTCCCCCACTGCATATTCGGTGCTCTCCTTAGCCGCCCTCGTCTTGTCCATGCTCGTTAAGCTCTGGATGGCAGCGTTCAACCGCACGCTGGGCGATCGCATCGACTCGGAGACGCTCATCGCCACGGCACAGGACTCCAAAAACGACGTCATCACCTCGGGCTCGGTCTTGGTGGCGGCGCTTATTTCGCAGACGACCGGCTTTGACCTCGATGGCTGGGCAGGCCTGGGTGTGGGCATCTTCATCTGCATCAGCGGCATGGGCCTAGTGCGCGACGCCATCAGCCCGTTGCTGGGGCAAGCGCCCGACCCCAAGCTCGTCCAGGCAATCCGCGACAAGATCATGTCCTATCCACAGGTCTTGGGCACACACGACCTGATGGTGCACGACTACGGCCCCGGTCGTCAGTTTGCCAGCGCCCACGTGGAGATGCCTGGCGAGGGCGACGCATTTGAGCACCACGAGATTCTGGACACCATCGAGCACGACATCAAGCGCCAGATGGGCATCGATATCACGCTGCACTGCGACCCCATCGCGACAACCGGCGACGACCTGCGCGGCTGGGTCAAGCGCGGCGTCATGCAGATCGATCCCGCGCTCTCCATCCACGACCTGCACGAGCACGACGGGTTCGTTTCGTTTGACCTTGTGCGTCCCGACGGCTTTGACATATCCGACGAGGAGCTGCTGGAGCTCGTCACGCGCATCGTGCACGAGCGCCGGCCCGACGTCTCATGCGTCGTCACGTTTGATTCGGGCTTTAGCTCGCCCGACCGTCCAGCAGAGCAGCTGTAGCCCCGCTCCGCTCGTCCGCTAGTTTCCCTGCGCGCCCGAGATGCCGTTTTGCAGGGCGTTCCAGGCATCCGTCGCCATGCCGCCCAAGTTCTGCGCGGTATCGCCCAGGTTTTGTGCCGTGTCGCCCAGCTCTTGCGCCTTGTCTCCCAACTCCTGTGCCTTGTTGCTCAAGTCCTCCAGCGTATTGGAGCTCGAACTGTCGGTACCGCTTTGGCCGTCGGACGAGTTGCCCGAGCTGTTCTTGTGCGTGAGTTGAATTTCGAGGTTACCGTTGTCGTTATAGTTGGCAGACGTCACGACCCAGTTGGCATCGATGACGGGCGTTGAGCCATCATCAGTCAGGACCACGGCATTCGAAAGATCGGCGCCGCGCGACTTGAGGATCTTCTTGGCGTTGGACCAGTACTGCCCCGGGATATCGCTCAGATCGACGGTGCTAGACGAGGCGAACTCGGTTTGTTCGGCAGTGGTATCGGCCGTTGAACTCCCTCGCTTGTTGAGCATGCCCGACACGATGGCAAACACAACCGACAGCGCAAAGAAAATCGCCAGCACGATGAGGATCTTCTTGATCACGCTCGACGAACGCGACGGCTTCTTCTCCTCGTCCTCGCCATATTGCGGAATCGACTTGGGGCACTCGCGATACGGCTCGTGCGACTCGTAGCGAGGCTGCGCCGTGCGAGGCATATACGTCGTCTGCTGAGGCTGCGGAATGGGATTCTGCGGCAGGCCATCATAGGGATTCGGCGTCGAGGCAGCATAAGAATCCTGCGGCGCGTAATCAAACGGATCCGGAGCTGCGTTGCCATAGGGGCCTTGCGAAGATGCAGCGTAAGAATCCTGCGCCGTGTCGCCATAGCCCATAACCCGGGTGGGCTCGGCCGAAGGCTGCGTCGCGGCGGGGTCGGTATAACCGGGGTTGGGAACAACGCGGGTCGCATCGGCGCTATCGCCAGCCTGCGCGGAACCGTAGCCGCCCATCACGGTTGTCTTGTCCTGATCCATGCAACGATTCCTTTCCGTCGCGCGTGAGCCTCAAGTTATCCATGCATTCTACCCGCGCAAAAGCCTATGATGGGCAAAGCCCGTCGGTATCTACAAGACATGCGCGGGCCTAAGGATCAAAAAGCCCCGCCGGGCCTTGTGGGCACGGCGGGGCGGACAAGCAACTATGGACAGCAGACTTAGAACAGGCCGGTGATGTTGCCGTCGTTGTCGACGTCGATGTTTTCGGCCGCGGGCACCTTGGGCAGACCCGGCATGGTCAGAACACTGCCGGTCAGCGCGACCACAAAGTGGGCGCCGGCAGAAACCTTGAGCTCACGCACGGTGATGCGGAAGTTCTCGGGAGCGCCCAGGGCCTTGGCGTTGTCGCTAAAGCTGTACTGCGTCTTGGCGACGCACACCGGCAGGTTGCCAAAGCCATTCTCGCGCAGCTCGGCGAGCTGGCGCTTGGCGGCCGGCGTAAAGTCAACGCCGTCGGCGCGGTAGACCTTGGTGGCAACGGCCTCGAGGGCATCAGCGACATCAACGCCGTCCTCATAGGCAAACTTGAGCTCGCTCGGCTGCTCAATCAGACGCATGACCTCATCGGCAAGCTCGAGCGCGCCCTCGCCGCCCTTGGCCCAGACCTCGGAAAGCTTAACGTTGACGCCGAGCTTCTGGCACTCGGACTCAATGAGCGCAAGCTCGGCCTCGGTGTCCGTCGGGAAGCGGTTGATGGCGACCACGCAGGGCAGACCATATACGTTCTGGATGTTGTCGACGTGGCGCAGCAGGTTGGGCATGCCGGCCTTGAGGGCCTCGAGGTTCTCCTCGTTGAGGTCGGCCTTGGCGACGCCACCGTTGTACTTCAACGCACGAGCGGTCGCGACGACCACGACGGCGCTGGGGCGAACGCCCGTCATGCGGCACTTGATGTCGAGGAACTTCTCGGCACCCAGATCGGCACCGAAGCCGGCCTCGGTAATGGCAACATCGCCAAAGCGCATCGCCATACGCGTAGCCATGATAGAGTTGCAGCCGTGGGCAATGTTGGCGAAGGGACCGCCGTGGACAAACGCGGGCGTACCCTCGAGCGTTTGCACCAGGTTGGGTTTGAGCGCGTCCTTAAGCAACGCGGCCATGGCACCCTGGGCCTTGAGGTCGCGGGCACGGACGGGCTCGCCGGCAAAGCTATAGCCGACGACAATCTCACCCAAGCGTTCCTTGAGGTCGCTGATGCTCGTAGACAGGCACAGGATTGCCATGACCTCGGAAGCGACGGTGATATCGAAGCCGTCCTCGCGCGGCACGCCCTGGGCCTTACCGCCAATGCCGTCGATGACGTGGCGCAGCTGACGGTCGTTCATATCGACGACGCGCTTCCAAGTGATGCGCTTAACGTCAATACCGAGCTGATTGCCCTGCTGGATGTGGTTATCAAGCATGGCGGCCAGCAGGTTATTGGCGGCACCGATAGCGTGGAAGTCGCCGGTAAAGTGCAGGTTGATATCCTCCATGGGGATGACCTGAGCCCAGCCGCCGCCGGCAGCACCGCCCTTAACGCCAAAGACGGGGCCGAGCGAAGGCTCGCGCAGGGCCACGGCACTCTTGACGCCGCGACGACGCAGGCCGTCGGCCAGACCGATGGTCGTGGTGGTCTTGCCCTCGCCCGCGGGCGTTGGGTTGATAGCGGTCACGAGGACGAGCTTGGCCTGGTGATCAGTCGGCTCGTTGAGCAGTGAATAGTCGACCTTAGCCTTGTCGAAGCCGTACGGAATAAGGTGCTTAACGTCTACGCCGGCGTTCTTGGCCACCTCGGTAATAGGCAGTGGCGTGACAGAACGTGCGATTTCGATGTCAGTAGGCATGGGCGGTCCTTTCGTTACCGAATGAGAAAAAGACCAATTCAGCATAGCACGGGCGCGCAATAGTAAAACGCCCATAACCGATGAACGGCGATATGTTTACCCGATGCCCAGCGATAGCCCAACAGCTAGCCAAAACAAAGCGCCCTAAACGGTAGGCTCAATCCCCAGGTGCTCAAAGGTGCGAAGCGTTGCCTGACGGCCCTGCGGCGTACGAATCATCAACCCGCACTGCAACAAATAGGGCTCATAGACATCCTCGAGCGTGCCCGGGTCCTCGCCCACCGCGCTGGCAAGGGTCGTAAGTCCCACGGCACGACCGGAGAACGTCTTAGCGAGCGTCTCCAAAATGCGAATATCCATCCAGTCCAGACCGAGCTCATCGATCTCGAAGAACTCAAGCGCCTGGCGACAGATATCGAGCTCAATGGGACCGTTGCCGCGCACCTGCGCATAGTCGCGCACGCGCTTGAGCAGGCGGTTGGCAAGACGTGGCGTGCCGCGCGAACGCGAGCCGATCTCGAGTGCACTGGGATGGTCGATCGTCACGCCCAGGATAGTCGCCGAGCGCGTCACAATCTGCGCGAGCTCCTCGACCGTGTAGTAATCCAGGCGATACGAAATGCCAAAGCGGTCGCGCAACGGGCCGGTCAACATGCCTGAGCGGGTCGTTGCCGCTACCAGCGTAAACTTAGGAATATCCAGGCGAATCGAGCGCGCCGCCGGACCCTTGCCAATCACGATATCGAGGGCAAAGTCCTCCATCGCGGGGTACAGGACCTCCTCGACCGAACGGTTGAGGCGGTGGATCTCGTCGATAAACAGCACATCACCCGGCTGCAAGTTAGTAAGGATGGCCGCCAGGTCGCCCGTGCGCGCGATGGCAGGGCCACTCGTGGTCTTGATCTGAGCGCCCAGCTCGTTGGCGATAACGGTGGCCAGCGTGGTCTTGCCCAGGCCCGGAGGACCCGAGAAAATCACGTGGTCGAGCGTCTCGCCACGGCTCTGCGCCGCTTCGATCAACACGCGCAGGCTCTGCTTGATGTGCTCCTGGCCGCAGTAGTCGTCCAGGCGCTGGGGGCGCAAAGTGCGGTCGACATCGAGGTCCTCGGCCGTCAGCTCCGAGCCCACCATGCGCTCGCCGTGCGCCATGGATGCCGCCGGCGAGTTGCCGGGCGTCGCCCACAGGTCCTGAGAGTCATCGGCTTCCCACATCACGCATCCATTCCAAGTCGCTTAAGCGCCGCGCCGAGCAGATCCTCGACACGCATATTCTGCCCATCATACCCGCTCAGGGCAACATCGGTCTCCTGCGGGCTAAAGCCCATGGAAAGGAGCGCCGCACGGGCGTCATCGATCGCCGAAGGAGCGGCGGCGGGAACCGGCATCGCAACCTGGCCGGGAATCACGTCGACCGGCACAAAGCCCTTATCCTTGGCAAAGGTGCTCTTGAGTTCCAGGATCAGACGCTGAGCTGTCTTTTTGCCCACACCGGGTACCTTGGCCATGCCCTTGTCGTCCTCGGCCATCACCAGCGAATACAGCTGCCCCACGGTATAGGTGGAAAGCACGGCAAGCGCCAGGCGCGGGCCAACGCCCGAAACGGACACGAGCCGGTCGAACATCGTGCGCTCATCCTTTGAGGAAAAACCGAAAAGTGTCATGGCGTCCTCGCGCACCTGCATACGCGTGTAGAGACGGACCTCGCCGCCGGGCGTCGGCAACGTGGCCGCAGTGCTGCCCGAGATGCCGAGCTCGAAGCCAACGCCCGACACATCGACGACAGCAGAGCTCATCGTGGCTTCGACAAGCGTTCCGTGGAGCTGGGAAATCATCAGTATCCGGTTCCTCTCTGTTGATAGAACTCGCCACCGGTGAGGGCGCGGGTGCGGCTGAGGTTTACGTGGCAGATGGCGCAGGCCAGGGCATCGGCGGCATGGTCGGGATGCGGGTCGTGGTCGAGCTGTGTGAGTGTGCGTACCATATAGGCGACCTGCCGCTTGTCCGCGGCGCCGGTGCCCACCACAGCCTGTTTGATCTGCATGGGCGTGTACTCGCCAATCTCGAGCGCGCATTCCGAAAGCGCTACGAGTGCAGCACCGCGGGCATGCGCCGTGGGGATGGCCGAACGAACGTTGGCGCCAAAGTAGATGCTCTCGACAGCAGCTGTGTCGGGTCGATAACGCTCGACGACATCCTTAAGGTCACGGGCGATATGCGACAGGCGCACCGCAAGCGGGCTGCCCGCGCTGGTCTCGATGCAACCGTAGGCACGGCAGCGAACCTCGCCACGCCGCTCCTCGATAATCCCCCAACCCGTATGAGCCAAACCGGGGTCAATGCCCAAGATAACCAAGCCGACCTCCCCTCGCCACAAGCACAGCGCAAGACAAGGTCCCGCGCATCATTCACGAACGTCTGTTCTAGAATAACACAACGGGGCCAAGATGCTTAGTTGAAGTATCGGGGTTGGAAGCGAATCCTATCCCATAGTTAGTTCTGCGAGAAAAAGGGGAACTGCCTCGGATCAACCGGCGGATGCGGCATCGGGCCACCCTGGGGACTACCTTGCGAGCCGCCCTGACCGCCCATCATCTTATCGATGGCGTCCTGAACCTCGCCCTCGAACTTTTTCATTCCCTCGTGCAAACGACGCTGACCGTCCTCAGAGCGCAGCTCCTCCATTTGCTCGGGCGAAATACCCAGTAGCTCGCCCAGCACGCCCATCATCTCGTTTCGCACGCGCTCGCTCGTATCCTCGTCAGCAAAACGGCGCACCTCGGCGCGCGCCAGCGAATCGACCGTCATACGCTCCTTGCCGTTAAGCCCCAGGTCGGACCACGCGAGCATATACGGCCAGGCACGCTCGGCAAACGAACGGGCCGAGACGATCGGCGCCGTCGGTAGCATGCGACGGGCAGCCTCACCCTGTCGAACGAGCATCAGCAGCAGCGAGCAGGCCTCAGGCTTGCCAGCGGCCATCGGGATGTCGTCGAAAGGTCGATTGCGGTCTACGTGCGCCTCGAGCGCGCCATCGACCTCACCCGGCTCAAGCCCGCCGAGCAGCTGTGCCGCACGGTCGAGCATATCGACCGGACCGTCGAGCGTCGAGAGCGCCTGCGCCAGCACGCGCTCCATACAATCTTCCACTGCGTTGAGCGTCACGAGCTCTTGGGGCACCACGGCAGACGTGCGGTTGCGCACACGCGCCACAAACTCAAGCGTCGACAGGTACACATCGCCAAAGGGCGCAAAGTCGCCCTGGTAGCCGCCGCAAAGCGCCGGCGCCGCCAGCGCGTACTCGGTTTTGGACAGCGGGCTCAGCGCCATCGCACCCAGCTCGAGCGCCGTATCCTCCAGCATCAGGCCCAGCGTGCGCGAGCGCAGACGCTCGGCATCACCCGCTGACACGTCGCGATCGAGCACACGCGCCGCATCCGGTGCATCGCGCTCGACGGTGCGAATGTGCAGACGCTCGGCGATGGCGCGGACGGCGGCACAGCGGGCAGCCTCGGCTTCTTCCTGCGCCGGCGTAAAGATACGGTTGCGCCCCAGCACCAGGCCAATCACATTGCGCGGGCCCAGAGCGTCGACGGCCAGCGCCGCCAGCAGGGACGACGGCAAGTCGCCCTCGAGCGCCACCACGGCGCGCGACGCACCGCGGGCGCGGGCGTTATCGCGAACGGCAAGCACCAGCGCCTGCCACAGCCATTCCTCGGAGCGAAACTCGGGCAGCTCGTGGTCTTCCAGGGCATCGAGCATCACGCCGCGCTGAATCTCCTGAACCAGCAGGCTCTCCTCAAAGCACGGCGCCTGGGCCACCACGCGACCGCAGTCGTCGAGCACAAACGAACCGCCGGTATACACCGACTCGTCATAGGCACCGACCGGCGCCATGCAGGCAAACCACACGCTGCGCTTGGATGCGATCTTGCGGTAGGCGCCGCTGCGAACGGCGGCAATGGCGGCAGTCTCACGGTCGGTCATGTCAAACGCGTTGAATTGGAAATACGCAATGAGGTCAACACCGGTCGGCAACATCTCGAGTTCGCGGTCCAAGTCAAAAATCACGGCGATGCGCACGCCGTCCACGTCGAACACCGGCGGCGCCCAACGTGTGTCGTTGTTCTCGCCACGCTGCAGGGCAATGCTCGAACGCGCCGGCACCACATGACCGTCCTTGAGCATCATGTAGTCGAGCAACGGCTGGCCCTCAAACGAAACCGCCGCGGGCACGATGCAGATCATGTCAAGCTCCTGGATACGCTCGGCGACACCAGTCAAGCCGGCAAGCATGTCGTGCTCAAAGTCGGCAGCGCCCACCAGGCCACCGGGCATGGCGCCCATAAAGAGCGGAGCCGGAACGCACAGCACGCGCGCCCCGCGCTCGTGGGCCAGACGAGCCTGGTCCTCGATGCGGCCGCAAATGCCCTCAATATCACCCAGGCGCATATCGATCTGTGCAAGCGCGAGCTTCATGGCCCAGCCCTTTCCGTCGTAAACCATCGAAATCGTAGTAAAAGCGCCGGCCGCATAATGCAGCCGGCGCTTGCATGTGCATATGCTAGCTATGATACCCCGAGCGGGGGCGCGCTCCTAGAATGTCGCGGACCACAGCCCGTGCAGGTTGCAGTAGGCATAGACGGTACCGGTCTTGGAGCCGCCCGCGAAAAACGTCGCGGGTTTCATGCCGGGCTCAAGGTAATGGACCTCTAAGCGGCCCTCGGCCTCAAGGGCGATCCACTCAATGTAGTGTTCGGGCAGGCTGGGATGCTCGACCGAGCCAACGCGTGCGCGAATCACGTGACCGTCGCGCTCGGTCTCGACAACAGGCACGTGTTTCTCGTGCGCCGCGTCCTCAGTGTTTGCGGTCAGTTCCGTGCAACCGGCAGGGGTCGCAACGTCGTCGCCAAGGGCAGCGATGAGCTTGCCGTCGGGGTCCTTAAAGAATTTCGCCATGATGTTCTCCTTTGCTGATATGCCAATGTTCTTGATGGTTCTTATGCCCAAAGGCAGACAAACCATCCACGGCATTGCAAATGAACACATAACGGATCAGGCAAGCGGTCGGACCAAAATGCGTCGACCGTCCTGCCCACTCCAGCAGTCCCACCCCGCGCGCGGCTAGCGCCCGTCGCCGCCGAGCAGCGCCAGAACATCCTCGCGCGTGAACAGTGCCGACGAGATGCCGTCGCCGCCGAGCACGCTGTTGACCAGGTCGCGCTTGGACTCCTGCATCTGCATAATGCGCTCCTCGATCGTGTCCTTGGCGATGAGCTTGTACACGGTCACGGTATGTTGCTGGCCAATACGGTGTGCACGATCAGTTGCTTGGTCCTGCGCCGCCACGTTCCACCACGGGTCGTAGTGGATGACCACGTCGGCAGCCGTCAAGTTAAGGCCCACGCCGCCCGCCTTGAGCGAAATCAAAAAGACCGGAACCTCGCCCGCTTGGAACTGCGCGACCATCTTGGCGCGGCTCTCCTTAGACGAAGCGCCCGTGAGCTTAAGGAAGGCGATGTCCTCCTTGGCCAGGCGCTTACCGATAATATCGAGCATACCCGTAAACTGGCTGAACAACAGGATGCGATGTCCGCCGTCGAGTGCGCCGTGCACGAGCTCCATGCACGTATCGAGTTTGGCGCTCCCCGCCTTGTAATCCTCGTAGTGCAGACGCGGGTCGCAGCAGATCTGGCGCAGCTTGGTGAGCTCGGCGAGCACCTTGAGCTTGTCCTTCTTAAACTCGGATGCCTCGCGATGCTGCACCTGCTGGGCGATGCGGTCCTGGTTGGCCAGGTAGAGTTTGCGCTGCTCGCCGGTGAGCTGCGCCATGACCGTATCCTCGATCTTCTCGGGCAGGTCGGCCACCACGTCTTCCTTGACACGGCGCAACACAAACGGCGACACGAGCGCTTGCAGGCGAGCGGCACTGTCGCCCTCGGCATGCTCGACCGGGCTTTCGAAGCGCTTTGCAAACGACTCGCGCGTGCCGAGCAGGCCCCGCATTAAAAAGTCGAAGATGCTCCAGAGCTCGGATAGGCGGTTTTCGATGGGCGTGCCCGTCAGGGCAAAGCGCACGCCGGCAGGCAGGCGCTTTGCGGCGCGCGCCACCTGGGTGAGCGGGTTTTTAATGTACTGGGCCTCATCGAGCACCACGCGGGCAAAGTCCCGCTCGGCATACTCGTCGATATCGCGGCGCATGAGGTCATACGACGTCACGACCACGTTATGCTCGTCGGCGCCTGCTATCTGCACGCGGCGTTGAGCCTTGGCGCCCACGATGGCGCACACATCCAGCGAGGGCGCAAAGCGCTCCAGCTCGGCAGTCCAGTTGTACACGAGTGAGGCCGGGCATACCACGAGCGTGGGCTTGTTGTCCCCCGCCTCCACGCGCACCAGGATATGCGCGATCATCTGGAGCGTTTTGCCCAGGCCCATATCGTCGGCCAAGATACCGCCGAGGCCCAGATGCTCAAGCGAGCCGAGCCACTGGTAGCCGTCGACCTGGTAGCCACGCAGCGTGGCCTTGAGCGAGGCGGGTACCGTAAAGTCCATCTTGCCGAGCGTGTCCAGGCGCTCGACGGTACGGCGGAACGCAGCGTCGCGATCGGCCTCGAGCGCGGGCGTGCGCGCGAGCATGCTATCGACGAACAGGGTGCTCGATGCGGAAAGCGACACGCCGTCGATCAGGTCGACGGCATCGACGCCCAGGTCCTTGGCGAGGCCAAACGCGGCTCGAGCGCCCTCGTCCAGGCGAATGATGTCGCCGGACGTAAGGCGCGCAAACGTTTGATGGCGCTTGTAGGAGTCGAGGTAGATGGCAAGATCTGCCGCCGAAAGACCGCTCGCGCCCAGTTCAACATCGAGCAGGTTGCTCTTGACGGTGGCACGCACCGAAAGCTTGGGCGCAGGGCGCACCGAGATCTGGCGTAGGTGGTCGCTGAGCATGACCTCGCCCAGCTCGGACAGGGCAGACAGGCCCTCGGTCAGCAAGCAGAACAGGCTCTCGTCGTCGCGCTCCTCAAACGCCAGGCCGCCCTCGTAAAAGTCGAAATACAGGGCCGCCGTGTCCATAACGCGAAACTCTGCTATCTCGTCGCGCGGCGGCACGCCCGGGCGCTGTTCTTCGAAGGGGCTTCCCGGAGCACCCAGGCTAAAGAGATCTGCCGACCAGTCGCCGTAGGAAACCGTAATCTTGCAGGTCACGAGCCCGTCGTCGACACCGATTGCCATGGCAAAGCTCGGCTCGGGCGCCACGGTGTCGAGCACGGCGGGCGCGGTAAGGTCGGTGTAGTCGCGCAAAATGGGCAGCGCCATACGACAGAACTCCCCCACCTGGTCGACAGCGATATGGATCGGCGTGCGACAGGGCAGTAAGCGCGATAGGAACGGCGCCGCATGCTGGGCAAACGCTACATCGGCGCGGCGCGCACGGCGGGTGTCGACCAGATAGGCAACGTCGCCCGAAGCAAAGCAGTATGCATCGGCCGGCAGGCGTAGATCGTAGCTGCCGCCAGCCGCCGGCGCGATTTTGGCGGCAAGGAGCGGTGGGCGCTTAGACAGAGCCTCGTCCTCCCCTTCCGGAGGCATCTCAACCGCCACGTCATAGGCGCGATGCGTCGTCGTCCCCCGCGACCAGGCGGGCTCAAAGGAGATGGTCTGGCCACGCAGCAGGTCCAGCACATATACGATGCTATGCTCGGACAGCGGCAACTGACGCTCGGCGACAAAACCGCTGCGGGCAAAGTCGTACGACGCCGAACGCGAGCTTGTGATGTCATCGAGATAGGCAACTGTCGTCACAACAAGGTTGAGCAGCTTTGTCGACACGTCCTCGAAGGCTTCGGGCGTATGGACAAACGTGAGCTTCTTGCCGTACGAGAAGGTGCCGCCTCGGACATAGGCGTCGGCCATGCCGTCGATATCCTTGACCACGTAGGAGACCGATCCACAACGAATGCGAAGCTCGAGCGCCCAACTAAAGCGGTCGGCAAACAGTGGATTGTAGTACGGCACCAACGAGGGCTCCAACACCGCCTTGGGGGCATCGGGATCCACACTGCCAGCGAGCTTGCGGCGCATGCTCGCCAGCTCATCCATGCGTGCGTCCGAAAGATCGGAGAGCGCCGCCATGAGGCTGGGACTCGTGGGGACGGGCGCCGGAAAGGGAAAGTTGGGATTGACGGCCGGCGCTTTGAGCGCGGTGCGCGCGGGCTGTTTCGGCTGCGCCGTAAACGTGCGGACCGGTGTGCGCAAACCCTCGACGGGCTCGGCGCCGCTGGCATCCAGATACGCCAGCGCCGTGGCGATGGCGTGCTTGCACATGCCGGAATAGCGGAAGGCAGCGGGGCAATCGCAGTCGTAGTCGATAACCTCGTGCTCGTCCATGTCGAGCGCCACGTGCGTCTTGTACAGGTCGCCGCGCGAGCCGCGCACCGAACCCTCGATGTTCACGTTTTTGGAGAAGCGCGAGCCGGAGTCCTCAAACGACAGCACGGCGCCGTTGAGCATGAGCGAACGCCCCTTCATAAAGGTGC